>JBGSTX010000220.1:0-27068 GCA_041736305.1 Oligoflexus sp.
CTGATGCCCAAGACAGACGCCGAGGATGGGGATTTTACCCGCATAGGTCCTGATCGTGTCGAGGGTAATCCCCGCCTCATCCGGATTGCCCGGCCCTGGCGATATCACGATTGACTCGGGTTTGAGTTTGCCAATAGCCTCAAGCTCGATAGCATCGTTGCGAACGACTTTAACTTTGGCCCCGAGCTGGCTCAGGTACTGAAAGATATTGTAGGTAAAAGAGTCATAATTATCGATGAGTAGAATCACGTGGCCCCTCCCGATAGCTGCTGGGCTACAGCTACTGCGGTCCGCACGACTTTCGCTTTGTTCAAGACCTCTTCATATTCTTTCTCGGGCTTCGAATCAGCGACGATTCCCGCACCGGCCTGCGCATACCCGTAACCGTCGCGCAGATAAAGACTGCGAATCGTAATGCAGGTATTCAGATCGCCTGCAAAATCTTTACAGACGATAGCCCCGCCGTAGGGTCCCCTTTGCACTCCTTCGAGCCCAGCAATAATTTGCATAGCCTTGACTTTCGGGGCTCCCGAGAGGGTTCCCGCTGGAAAGCAGGCAGCCAGGGCATCCCAGGGTCGAAGATTGGAGCGCAGCTTACCTTCCACCCGACTGACCAGATGCATGACGTGCGAGTAGCGTTCGATATGCATGAAACTCTTTACTTCCACCGAACCTGCTTTAGCTACGCGTCCAATGTCGTTGCGTCCGAGATCGACCAGCATGAGATGCTCGGCCTTCTCTTTGACACTTGCGAAGAGGTCCCGCTCAAACTTGGCATCTTCTGCAGCGTCGCGACCTCGCGGTCTGGTTCCTGCGATGGGAGATGTCTCAATCGTTCGCCCCTCTGAACGGACCAGCATCTCCGGCGAAGCACCGAGTAGCGTTTCATCCGCAAAACTAAGGTGAAAAAGGTAGGGCGATGGGTTGATCATCCGCAGGATTCGGTAGATGGTCAGCGAATCGGCAGATACGGGAAAACGAAAGCGATCAGAGAGTACGCACTGAAAAATATCGCCGCGGCGAATATGATTCTTAATAGTCTGCACGCCCTTGATGAAGGCTTCTTCCCCTAGCGTGGCCTCGGCAGCGACAGGCGCGATATTCTTAATCATGTCGAAGGAGAGATCGAGCAGTTCTTCGTTAGCAGCGGCGTGAGGTCGACTCAGACGTTCTTTAATTGACTTGAGACGGAGCCGAGCCGCGGCATAGGCAGCGTCGAGAGAAGTACCTTCGATATCGATCAGCTGGACTATGAAGAGGCGGTGTTTGAGACGATCGAACGCCAGTATCGTTTTGAAATACATAAAATGTGCGGCATGCGGACTGTAGCTCTCTCGTACCTCGGGAATTTTTTCGAGATAACGAACCATATCGTAGGAAACGTAGCCGATGGCACCGGAAACAAAGGGCGGCATCCCAGCGAGTCGCGGACAACGGTAGCGATCGAGGGCTTGGCCTATCGATTCAAAACTACAGGGCACCGTTTCCGTAAAATTCTTCTCAAAATGGGTGAATTTCTGCTCGGCCCCCGTGCAGGTGAGGGAGGCAAAGGGATCAATTCCAAGATAGGAGTAGCGACCGACTGTCTCGCCACCATCGGCAGATTCGAGGAGAAAGCTTTGGCTGGATCCGCTGGCGCGGAGACGAAGGAAGGCATTGACGGGAGTCAGCGTGTCGGCCGGCAGCTCGATAGCGACCGGTATCAACGTATACCCCTCCGATGCCAAACCCTCGACTTCCTTGAGGTTTGGATAGATGTTCACGATTTCTCCAGAGCTTAGATTCCAATTTCGTAGAGTCCTCATTGCCTCGCAAAGCTGCCCGAGGCGCGCAGGCACCCGGGCTCGCCTGAAGATGATAGAAAATTGACTCTGATATTGCTATGCAGATCCCGAAGCTGGCTGAAAATCGTAAGAGCTAGTGAGCGCAGTCTCTCAACAGAGTGATGCAGATCTGCGACTCTCAAAAATTCCTATCAGCCGAGATTTGCCCAGAAGCGCGTTCCGCTTTGCGCAAGGCGAACACCACGCGACTGTCGTCAGGATCGCTGCGTAATGCCACTTTAAAATGGCGGATTGCTTCCCCATTGCGCTGCTGCTTCAAAAACCAGAGACCTAAACGGTAGTGTGCATCGAGATGATCAGGTTTGATGCGCAGTGCGTTGTAGTATTCGGCCATCGCTTCGGCTTCTTTGCCTTGCCAGCGGGCTATATCGCCCAAGACGTAGTGCGGATCGGCCTGCGCGGCTTTGAGGCTGAGGCTCTTTCTGAGTACTTCATTCGCATCCTTAAAGCGCTTTTGCTGAAAGTAAACGGTTCCTTGCGCGGTCAATACTTCAGGCCAGTCAGGCTTAATTTGTAGGGCCCGGTCGAAGTAAGTGAGGGCCTTATCGTATTCCTTGGCGTGAACGAGAATAGTCCCGAGATTCCTAAAGAGCTGCGGATCGGATGGGTTGCTCTTGATAGCTGTCTCGTAGTGCGGACGGGCCTGCGCGTAGAGGTCCTGGTCAAAGTAGATATCGCCCAGTATACGGTTGGCATCCGGGTGATTGGGGTCGAGTTTAACGGCTGTTTCCAGGTGTGATTGAGCCGCCTGGGGTTGCTGCGTCCGCATCATCGCCAAACCGATCAGAGCGTGCGAATGAGCCTGTTCGGTGGGATTTCCGTCCCCAGCGAGGCGGAGGGCCTTCATGAGGAAAGTAATTCCCTCTACGTACTGCTCGCGGCGAACGTAGAGCATCCCGAGATAACGCAAGTTCTTCGGGTCGTCTGGCTCGAGATCGGCGGCTTTTTGCAGATGCGGGAGAGCTTTGTTGTAGGCGCTCTGATTATAGTAGGCTAGTCCGAGTCGACTATGAGCTTCTTTAAAGTTGGGATCCAAACTCAGCGTCTTCTCGAAAAGTTCAGCCGCTTTCTCGGGAGTTCCATGCTGCTGCTCTATTTCGCCCAAGTAAAAGTAAATTTCAGGATCTACCTGCGTGACGGCAAGGACTTGCTGGTAATGCTCCCGCGCCTTCTCCCAGTTGCCTTCCCGACGGAAGGTATTGGCCATAGTCGCATGAACGATCGGGCTATTGGGATTTACTTGGACTGCATGTTGCCAGAGGGAATCATCGTTCTGCCAGTAGCGCACGTTGATGAAAGTAAGGTAACCGCAGGCAGCGATCAGCAGCACAAAAAGGGCTGGTAACCAAGAACGCCGACTCATCGCCACCGTTCCGGCAAGGGCCAGCGAGGGGCCTAGCATCGCAAAATAGGCGAAAGAGTTGGCGACCGTCGAGGTGCCCTGCTCAGGGAAGACTACTAGGCCCAGGTAAGGCAGCAAGGCAGCTGCGAAAACGCCGAAGGCTGCCGCATAAATACCCCTTAATTTGCCGTAGCCGTAGGTCATGACCGCAAACAATACCAGGGGTATAAGCCAGGTGATATAACCCCACCAGTGCGCCTGGAGATAGGACGGGGAGCGTCCGTAATCGGGCCCCATCAGCACGGGTGCAATGAGTTTGGCGATATAGAACATAAAAGCATCGCCCGCAACGAAGGGGCGGAACCAGAGGGCAACGCTCCCACCGAGACCCTGACTGTGATTGACGCCAAGAGCCCAGACGACGGGCGGAATCGCAAAAACGATCCAGAGAACCAGTGGCCAGGTAGGCATCCGGCTTGCCATCAAGGAACTGCGCTTGGGAACGATGCTGCGCAGAATTAGCGCTATGATAGGCATAACAGCGACGACCGGCGTGGTGAGCAGTCCAAGGATGAAGGCTACACTGCCGACCTGGACGTGCCGACGACCGGAGCTTCGCGTTTGATGGGAGCGATGTTCGCAGTAGACGAGGTACTGCCACAAGGCAATGAGTGCAAAAAAGGTCGCTAGAACGTATTTAGTTGCCGCGATATAAGCGACCGGCTCGACTTGAATCGGATGCAAAGCAAAGAGCATGGCCCCCACCAGGGCGGCGCCACTGCTCTGCAGGACGAGACTGAGAACGAGCATGACGAGGATGCTGCTGGCTATGTGCAGGCCGAAGCTGAGCCAATGCAGGGTACGTGGACTCATCCCCTTTTGTGGAGCGATGGTCCGGAGCCCCGTCCACACGGTTTTAGTAAGCGGCTGATAGGCTTCGCCGGCTTTGATGCGCCAAGCTTCTTTGAGAGCCGACTGGGCGTCGGCTTCCTGGGGTTGGTCGGCGACATCGACGAGGCCGAGGGTCCGTCGATCGTCCCATACAAAATCGGCCTGACGTAATCCCGAGAATGCCGTGGCGCTAGCCACCGCTAAGAGCAAGGCATAAAGTATTTTTTCCAAAACGAGGCTCCTTTGCCGGGACGAGTCGCACGCCGGAACAAGAGATGGACCTGAATTAGCTTCATTACCTTTGCCTCGCAAAGAAATCAACGGTAAGCGGCCAAGCTAACCGCCCAGACTTGGCTGGGAAAACGCTCAAACAGAAGCAGCTCAAGGCTTCGCCGATCGCGTGAAATCTCTCACGTCAAATGTCGTTTGGGCAGGGTCAGCTTTAAAAACAAGAAAAGCCTGTCAGCCATGCGGCATGACAGGCTTTGCGCTTGAGGCTTTTGCTTCAGCGACAGTCGCCCTCATAAGAAGCTTCGGCGGCGACGAAGGCCGCGACGATAGATCCAATTTCACAGGAAAGGCTCTTGATGCATGCGGGTGAGAGTGCCGCTGCTGAGACACCAAGCTGACAGGCTTGGGCAGCTGGAACTGCACAGGCCGCTGCGACCATTGCACCGAAGGCTTCCGACTTGCGCGCTGCGCTACAATCGACCGTAGGCTCTTCGTCAGGCTTCTTGGCCTCATTTTTTTCACCGTCTTTGGCGCCGCCTTCGGCGCGACCTTTTACGGCGATGAGTTCGAGACCGGTATCGAGATCCTGATTAAATTCATCGTCCTGAGTACCCTGGTAAAACACTGCCAGCCCTCGATCGAGGAGTTTCTCTCGCAACTCAAGAATCTCACTGATCTGGCCCGAGTCGATCGTAGCTCCCACGGCAATATCGGGATCTTCACTGGCGTCTTCTATCAAGACGCGCATAGGAATGTCGCCGAAAAGTTCGCCTTCGCCGTCTTCGACTCTGATCTGCAGGTCTTCTTCGACGTCTTGGAGATAAGCACCTTCATAATCGATGCGCTCATTGCGTATAGTAGATTGAACGCGATTATAAACGAGAAGCAGTTGCTCATAGAGAGTTCGTCCGAGAAAAGCTTGACCTGGATCAACTCCGGATCCCGAACTAAGTTCGTCGATACTAGGTGCTGGGACCTCAGTATTCTTGCTGAGACGGCTCTTGAAAAAGCCGGCTTTCGAGCAGCCCTGTATGCTTAGCGTTGAGAGTATGAAGAGGAAGACTATCCTCTGACTAAATATGAGTTTCATGGGAGCCCCCTCTAGTGCTTCTATCATCCGGTTCACTCGATAGACCGGCTATGGAAGAATATTTTCTCCCTTATCGGCAAATCGAGCCAAAAACTTTTGCTTAGCTTCTAAGTACGTGATTCTTGAGCATAGCCTGCTGGAGAATTAGCGCTATGGGGCTTCGTTCTTAATTAGATAAAGCGTCCCCCTGCTTTCGTTTTCTAACCCAAATCCTACCGAAAATATGGAAATCCACCTTTTCTGACCCAGCTTAAGTCTTTGAAATGAGACAATTCATACGGAATTTCTAAAGTTTTTCCAATTCTTGCCGATAAGGTAAATAAGCAATGCATGATAGGTAAGATTAGAGAAACAGACCGCAAGCGCCAGTTTAATTATTGGCTCCCGGATTACTTCTGGCCTTATCTCATCATGCAGAAAATTCGCTAAAAAGCTTAGAAACACTGTGAAATCCAACAAGGAGGAGTCTATCGTTTCGAAGTTCCGTCGTATTTTTGGCTTTTAGTTCTCTGTTCTCGTTTTTGGTTTTTATACTTTATTTTTGCAGCACAACACCTAGAGAGGGTACAGTCATGAAAGTTAGTAAGTCGATCGTTCTTGGTCTCGCCGTAATGTTCGTCAGCACAGCATGTTCTTCAAAGCAAAGCGATTTCACCAGTGGCAAAGCTAAGACTCGGGTTCTCAAATCCGAAGACAGCGCAGCCGCAAAGGTCGAGATCGAAAAGATGGAAGGATTCGAAGCAAGCTACGCTAAGGCAGCAGAAGATTACCTCAATACCAGCTATTCAGATTACATGGCTGATATGGTTAGCAAGGTAGAGAAGCACCTGGGTTCAGACACTATCGAAGTCGATGGAGTCACTATCGACGACCCGAGCGCACTTGTTGCTGACTTGGCAGATCTTATGGCTTCTAGCGATAACATGTATGAAACCCCACGTGAATATTTGGAGGACATGGAAAGCTCTGTCGACACCACGAACTACCAAGAAGTTAAGGAATATTTGGCCTCAGAAAAAGACGCACTTACTGAAGTCAAAGAAGTTTTTGCCGAAGTTGATTTTGCTAACTTCAAAATCGTCGGCGAAGGCTCCTCAGAATCCTCAGAAGAAAGTAGCCAAGAATCTTTCTCTCTAGTCTGCGGTACAGCAGTTTCAACTCCTTACGGTAGTGCAA
The DNA here is from genome assembly GCA_041736305.1 of Oligoflexus sp. GTDB lineage: Bacteria > Bdellovibrionota_B > Oligoflexia > Oligoflexales > Oligoflexaceae > Oligoflexus. Next base: position 6,575 of record JBGSTX010000220.1, read on the forward strand.
CAACAACTGTTTCAGCAAGTGCTTCTAATGATGGTACTAATTGCACTACCGCCACTTCTGCTCCAGCTGCTGCCAAGCCTGTAGCTAGTACTGTCGCTGCTCAGGCTGCTGTTACTAAGAAGAAGACAGCAACAGCAACAGCAGCGGCTCCCGCTACCCCGGTTACTCCCCAGAACATCGCAGCTTCCCAAACTTTGGTTCAGAATGCTCAGCCACTCGCGATCAACGGTGAAAATGCATCGAATTACGCCTCCGCTGCTGTCGACGGAATCAGCAAATACATTACCACCAATGGTGTAAATGCCCAAGCTCAGTCAATGCAAGGAAACGTCGACCAAATCGTCAGCTTAGGCCTTTCGGATGCCTTGCTCGACCTTTCAATGCTTGGTATCATGCTTCGCTAATTTCAAGGCAAGTACTAAGAATCGAGGGGCTGTATAGGCCCCGAAGATTCAGTCAGCAAAGGACACAGATCGCCGCTTCCAAGCGGGATCTGTGTTTTTCAATTACGATCTCCATCAAGTTCAGCGTCACCCTGCTATCCCATAAAACTCCTCTACATTTTTCCAAAAGCTCCAGATACTCCAATTTCTCCTAAAGTTTTTCCGAAATTTGCCGATAAGAGATTTATAAAATATATAGATGCAATCATAAGATCACAAACTTTAGAGGGAAGCTTTATGAAAACTCAGTTTAAGACTTACTTAGGTTCGTCTTGTATCAGCCTCAGTCTCCTGATGTCCACTGCGTGCAGCAAGCCGTCTGATTCTGGATTCCAAGGTCAGGCTAAGCGTGCAAAGATCGAAGTCAATAGCGAGGCTCTATTCGATACCAATGCTGACCAGGCTATCAAAGACAGATATGCAATCGAAATTCAGACTGTTTTGGATACTACTCAAGAAGTATTCATCAAAGACACTCAGAAGAAAATTGCCGCCACAGTCGGTGACGATACCTTAGAATATGATGGTTTTGAATACGCCTATCTTGAGACTTCAGTAGGCTTTCTTAGCGACCTTCTTGAATGGAGCGAATCCGTCAGTCCTGATATGACTCTCCGCGAACAGCTAGAGGATTTGGGTGAAGACGTATCAGTCCTAGAGAATTACGACACAGCTATAGCATACGCAAAAGACCTTTCTGACAATTCACTAGTTCCAGAAATGCAGGGTCTGTATCCACCGACTGATCCCGAATCACTTGAGGAATGGGGTTCAATCTTTGAGTCTGAGGACCAAGGAGGATCAGCAGCTGAGTTTAGCCTTTTGCAGAACCCGCTCCCGCAAAGAGCTCCAGTCCCACCAAAAGACTGCGGTAGCCATACTCGGGTATTAGAAGGAGGCGTCTGCAGAGACAAGACAGCTGCCGAATTTGCTAGTGGTGCGGCTTCTGGAGAAGCGAAGTCTCAAAAAGCCTTTAACCAAGAATTGATCAAGAAAGGGACCGCAGAAAAAACGACTCTTTACGCTGTTATCGAATCAAAGCAACAAGGTTTAGACTGGCACGCAGGTCAGATGGATATGATGTACAACAAATACAAGGATACAAATCCTGAGACTGCCCAGAGCTATTTTAATCAAGCAGCAAAGTTTCGCCAAGATGCTGATTATGCTTTAGGAGCGGAGCTGGGTAACGCCGCCCAGGTCGTAACCCTTTGGGGCTTAGGTGAAATAAATGATATATTTGGCAAGTACATGAATCTATCCAAGTAAGGTTTAGTCCTAGAGAGAAATCCGCTCCCTGCAAAATGCACGGGGCGGATTTTTTTTTGTTCATTGGCAACAACAATCCTATTCAAGTTTTTTACAATTCTTACCGATAAGAGTTAAAATACTGGAGGAATAGCAATGACCAGATCAGGTCGCCTGATTTTGAGCGCAGGCATGCTCGCGCTCTTGGCCTTTGCCTGCAGAGGCCGCGAAATTCAATCATCAGTCGTTTTGTCTCAGCAAGAAACATTGCAAGACAAAAACATAGACGGCAAGGGGACGAAATCTGAGGTCTTGGACGAAGACTCTGTTTTCACTACGTCTCAGTCTGCAGAAGAAGACGAGCTGATGCTGCCGGGCAGTGAAGCCCCTGAGGTACCTTTTCCTCGCCTGCCTTTTGCCGCCAAAGATGTGCCGGCTAGCAGCTCGGACTTGATCAATCTTACTCTCCCTATAGAGGCTGATACAGCTTACAGTCACTACGCTGCGAAATACAGCTCGACTAATGACTGTAACGTCACCAAAGGCTACTCGGTATTTGAACGATCTAAGCCTTTCGAAGTCGCTCAGGAACTCATGCCGAACGGACCCATCTTTCTTTGCATGATTGCCTACCACTTTCCAAGCAAGCGCTGGCAGCCAGCGAGTGAGGCGCTGGTCTATAATTGGCAGAAAGTCCCTTTGAAACGCACGATCGAAACCACTTTCGATATGCTCCTACAAGCCTGTACGACTCCGACACGAACCAACGTTCGAAGTCTTGTGACCATCAACGGAACCTCGGGAACTTATCGCTGGACCGTAATAAACCCTCCTGGCTGCTCGATAGCATCTGGCACCGGCACCAGTCTCCTAACGAACATCAAGGTTTCTGGCCCGCTCATGGAAGGTAAGTTCATAGACTCTGGAGTTGAGGGCTGGTTTAAATTCAACTTCACTAACAACGAGAGAACCTCTTTCAAAGGTTCTTGGGGATTGGCATCCGACCTCAAAGTGATCGAAGGAGCCTGGAACTCAGACCGTTGACTTTACGCTTCCATGCGCCGACCGATATGCTGCGCGGCAAGCCAGCCACCGGTCCAGGCGTTTTGGAAGTTAAATCCTCCCGTAACTCCGTCGATATCTATGATTTCGCCTGCAAAGTAGAGTCCTGGACAGAGTCGACTCTCCATGGATCTAAAGTCGATTTCACTGCGGGAAACTCCACCGGCTGTGACAAACTCTTCTTTGAACACACCCTTGCCCGAGACCGTGAGTTCGCTCCGCCCGAAGCGTCGCGAGAGTCCGGCAATTTCTTTTTTATTCAGCTGCGCCCAGGATTTTCCTGGGTCTAGTCCCTCGAGCTCGCAGAGTCTCTCCCAAAAGCGTCGTGAACAGGGGAAGGGGTTTTCATTGCTTAAAATCTTCTTCGCATTCTTTTCTTTAGCTTTGAGCAGAATATCCTGCGCTGCTTCCACACTGATCTCGTGGCTCCACTGCACAAACAAGCGAGCCTTATAAGCCGAAGCCGCGAGTTCGCGCGCGGCAAAGGCCGAAAGTCGCAGGATAGCTGGACCGCTCAAGCCCCAGTGCGTGATCAGCGCTCCTCCCTCTTGGATCCAGCTGGTCTTCGCGCCTTCGATTTCAAGCTCAGCGCGAATGCGGGGAAAACTCTGCCCAGGCAAATCGACTAAGAGGGGATCAGCGATTTCAAAGGTGAAGAGCGAAGGGGCAGCCGGCACCAGCGAGTGACCCAGGGCTTTTGCCAGGTCTAGACCCATGGGCATGCTGCCTGTGGCTAGGAGCACGCTTCGGCTCTTCAGTATGCGGCCGTCCTTGAGCGTGAGCTCGAATCCAGTCCCTAGCCGTCTGACTTCAGTAACTAAAGCCTTGGTATGCAATTCAACTTTCGCTTTGGAACGGGCCGTCTCGAAAGCGTCAATAATAGTCTGCGAGCTGTTGCTCAAGGGAAACATCCGGCCATCGGCCTCTGTTTTTAGCTCGACTCCCCGCTCCTTGAACCAGCGCACGGTAGACTCAGGGCCGAAGTGATGAAAGGGCCCCAGCAATTCTTTCTGTCCCCGTGGATAATTTGTGACCAAACGCTTCGCTTCGAACTGGTGATGGGTGACGTTGCAGCGCCCACCACCCGAGACTTTGACTTTCGTCAGGACGCGCGGCGTGGCTTCGACTATTGAGACCCTCATACCGGGACGGGCTTCGGCTGCGTTGATGGCCCCGAAATATCCTGCGGCCCCTCCACCGATGACGATAAGATCGTAGGGGATTTGATCTAAGGCTTCCACACTAACTCCATAGAGACGGGACTCGCCAACCATTCATGATAGAAGAGGCGCGACGGTTTGTTGACTTCGGCGGTTTTATGCCAGTAGAAAGCTCGCGGCCACTTGATGCGCGGCAGACTTGCGGCCAGAATTTCGAGCACTCTGGTGCGAGGAGGGGGCTCCTCTAAGCCGCGATAGATAAGGACCGGCACTTCTCCATAATCCGCATCGGGCTGCGGAATGACGAAGAAATCCCCACGTATCTTCAAGCTCTGCAGAGGTCCAAGAATTTCACTGGGCGCTAGGTTCTCCCCCGCAACCTGAAATATTCCATCGTCTCGTCCCTCGATGCGCAGAACTTTGTCGACTAGGCTGGCTCTATCGGCCGTTGCGTACCAGCTTCCCTGCTCTTCCCCAAAATCGCTCATAGCCTTATGAAAAACGCCTTCCTGCCACCAGCCTTGGCAGAGCGCAGCTCCTCGTAGCGCGAGACGCCCATCGATAAGCGCTGCCGTCCAGGGCTCTAAGAGCCTGCCAACCTCTCGTCTATCAGCTGGCAATTCACCGGGCGGAAAAGCAGCGATCTGCGAGGCAGTCTCAGTCGAACCATAGCTTATGGAAAGAGCTAAACCGCTGGCTCCTGCCGCATGCAGCAGGTCTTCAGGACAAGCCGCTCCACCGAGGATGATCGTGCGCGCCGCCTTCAGCTGCTCTCTGTTTTCATCGAGAGCTCGTGCGAGCTGAGTTGGCACGAGAGATATAAAGTTTGAGCGATGGTAATGGAGAGCCTGAGAGAGTTCCTGCGGCTTAAAGCCCGCGTGACAGCTGAGTCCACCTAAGAGACAGCGCAGGGGAATCTGGAGTCCACCGATATGGGCAATATCCAGACTCAATAGCCATGACTCGCCGGGAACGGCCGCATAGAACACGAGCGTCGCCAGAGCCGAGCTGATAAGACTTCGCGCGCTGTGCTGAATAGCTTTCGGTCGACCCGTCGAGCCTGAACTATAGATCAGCAGACAAGGCTTATCGAGTTCGATAGAGAGAGGCAGAGTCGCAGCCAGAGGAAGTTCGCAGGGCTGCGGCAGGGAAAGGGCCCGCAGTTTCGCCGATGGCCTCGCTTCGTCTGAGGCCCAGAATTCAAAAGCAGCTTGAGCAAGGTAGGGGTCGATCTGCTGCCGCGAGAGGCGCGAAGGCAGAAGGGCCAGGATTCCTCCTTCACCCATAGCAGCCAGGACACTGACCCAAGTTTGGTAGGGCTTGGGGCAGTATAGGGCTATGAAGTCCCCCGCTTTCAAACCAGCTGTTCGCCATTGCGAACGCAAAAGGCTGACATCGGCGGCAAGTTCAGCAAAGCTACGCGTAAAGCCCGGCTCGTGCCAAGCCAGCTGCGAGCCGTAGCTCTTGAACTTCTCTTCCATCAGGCCACTATGTATGCCGTCCATCGTTTTCTCCTAGGTCGAGCGAGGCCATATTGGCCTCGAATCCAGGATTTCAAGTCCGGGGACCGCCTCGGGACCCAATCTTGGACTCTTCGGCCAAGCTGCATGAGCGGCATAGGGCGCCAGAGGACCCTCAGCTTTCACTCCGCTAAACGCATGTATAGTTCCCAGCCCTAGGGCCTCAGGCTTATGTACGATGCGTCCATAGAGCCAAGCATAGAGCTGCAGACTCAGCTCGCTTTCGTAGGCATTGCTCAAGACGACTCGGCCCATGCGCGCATTGAGCGTCTTCATCCAGACGATGCTGCGGCTCAAACCTAGACGATTTGGTTTGAGCACCGCAAGCTCTGGCAGCGGCTGCGTGTGCAGAGGATCTAAACCGCTGAGGCTTTCATCCATAGCCAGCGGCCATTGCGAACCAAGGACTTGACGACTTTCCAGGGCTGCTTCTTCGAAATAATCGATAGACCAGTCGCCGCGCTCAAGAAACCTTTTCCAAGAGAGTAGACCCGTCTCGTTCAACCCTCGGTTCGCGTCGAGTCGGAACCTAGCCTCAGGTCCGAGAAGTGAGCGCACTTCCCCTAAAAGATCTTGCTCGAACGCGGCTTTCTCGCGGCCAATTTTGACTTTAATACATTGAATCCCGCGTTTGCGGAGCTCATAGAGAGCCTGCCACCAGGCTGCATCGGGTACGCGCGGGAGGTGAACAAGTGCGCTGTGTTCAAAGCTATCGCTGCATGGTGCAGCGGGTAGCTCGAAAAGCCCTCGCTCGATGGCTAGGTGAAGGAGGAGCATTTCAACGCTGCTCTGAACAGCTGGACTCGTGCGAGGGAAATTCAAACCAAAAAAATCTGCGCCGACGCTCCAGAGATTCCAATCCACATTCCCGAGGGCTGGCCCCACCGCCTGCTCCCAGTAATCCATCGCGTCTTTGAGAGTCTCTCGGTGCAAACCCGCTAAGGGAGCACACTCGGCAAAAGCGCGTCGCCCCTCTCTATCCTCAGCTTCGATGAAGAAACCAAGCCTATCGCTGAGGCACACCGACCCTATCGTCAAAGGTAGGAGCAGGGGACGGCGATACGCGTGCAAGTCTAGGCGAAAGCTTTTCATACCCAAAGCAGCCAAGCGAAGGCGAGAGCGTAAAAGAAATTGAAGAGCGCCGTGCGTTTCAGCGCCATGTTCAGCGAAGATGCCGGCCCTCTCAAGAGGGGGGCAATCCCTTTGGCTATAAGCACGATGAGCAGCGCGACTATCGCCAGACCGGCAAAGAACTTTTGATGCAGCAGAGCATAGCTGAGGATGAGCCCGCTGCTGAGAAGAAGCAAAGCGAGCGGCAAGAGACGACCGGCCTTCTCGCCGACGATCGTTGCGAGAGTATGCTTTCCGGCCCGCGCATCGGTGCGGATATCACGAGCGTTATTGATCGCCATGATAGCTGCTGCGATGAGTCCTGGTCCTAGGCCCCAAAAGGCCACAGCTCCATCGATGGATTGCGTGTGCAGATAGTTGGTTCCCATCACGGCGATGGGCCCGAAGAAAATGAGAGCGACGACTTCGCCGAGCGCGAAGTAGGAAAGCGGTGCTGGCCCTGCGGTGTAGGCATAGGCAGCAAGCGCGCAGAGTAGGGCTACGGCCGGCATCAGCCAGTCTTGATTTCGCCAGAAGAGGCCAGCGGCAATGAGCGCCGCCGCTCCGAAGCAAAAGCTATAAGCTTTTCGAACCGCTTGCTGACTCAAGAGCCCTCGCTGAACGACGCGTAGCGGACCCAGTCTTTCGCCAGCATCGACCCCTTTTTGAGCGTCCTTGGCATCGTTGACGAGATTCGCTGCCGTCTGCAGGAGCAGCGCCAGCAGCAGGGCCGAGAGACTGGCGACGATACTCAAGCCTTCTTGGGTCTGCAGAGCGCTGAGACGGGCGAAGCCGAGTCCTAAAATAACCGGGCCGATGCCGGCGAGCAGCGTCGGTGGTCGGATCGCCATCAACCAGACTTGCCAGGTAGGAAGTGATTTTTCCATCAGGGTATCCTCGGGTTCTGGCTCGTCAGGTGACGGAGCTGATTCTGGTAGAGCCGATCCGCGTCGGGGCTTTGACGACATTCGATGAGCCGCATGCCACCGGTCTTGAGACTCTGACCGTAGGCATGCTCAAACTCTTTCTGACTCTGGCAGGCGATATAGTCAACTCCGGCCATCGCCGCGATTCCTTCGAAATTAAATGTATGCGGCGTAGAGATCCAAGGATCTTTCACTTCGGGGTAGGCAGCAATAGGCAGCGTTTCAAAGATCCGCCCACCGCTGTTGTTGACGATGACGACGATGAAAGTTCCCGTGAGACCACTTGTCTTCAGACTCAAGATCGAATTGAGATCGTGCATCATTGAAATATCGCCGAGCACCACCGTCCAGCCCTGGCGCTTGCCTCGGGCTACACCGAGCGCCGTGGCTAGCAAGCCCTCGATCCCACTGACCCCTCGATTCGCTTGAATCTCGGGCCAAGCCCCCGCAGCGTAGCACCAGGAATCGAAGGCGCGAATAGCGGTCGAATTCCCGAGAAAGAGTCCGTGATCCTCCCGAGGACTCAGCTCGATAATCGTCTCAGCCACGGCCGCAAAGTTGAATTCTCCCGGCTCCATAGTCGCAAGCTTGTTCACTAAAGATCGCGCGCTTGCCGCGAGATCAGCTGGGGGAGGCTTAATTTCAAGATCTGCTAGCGCGACCGCCACACTGGAGAGTTCGCTATCAAACTGCAGTCTTTGCAAGAGATGAGCGGGATCCTGGGGCCCGATCTCACTGCTGAAAACCCAGTACGAGGCTGGCTCGTGACGGGCGATGAAATCGTCGAAGTATCTCGATACCAATCGACGACCCAGATGGATGATCATATCGGGACGGTACGAGCTGAGCGCTTCGAGCATCAGCGGATGCTGCAGATCGAGAATCTGCTGAGGAACCATGCCCTTCAAACCCGAACCCACATCGGCGAAGCTCGGCCAGCCTAGCTTCTCTTGGATAAATCGTGCTGCTTGCCTATCCTTTTCATTGTTGAAACGGCCCAGCAGCAGAAATCCGCGCTTGGCTTCGCCGACTGCATTTCGAAACAATGCGGCACTCGCGGCATCGAGAGGCGGACGCTCGCGCCGGGCGATCTGGGTCGGCATCTTTCTGAGCTCTTTATCCCAAGCTTCTACTTCACCCGGACCGTCTTTAACTTGCACAGGATCGAGCGGCACGTGAAAGGGCACATTGAGGTGCACGGGCCCTTGAGGTGCTGCCAGAGCTGTTTGCAGAAGGTCGCGAGCCACGTCCATCCAGGCACGGCCATCGAAGTCCTTCGAAGGAACAGGAAAATCCAGACTCTTCTTGGCAAAGCGACCGTAGATTTGTCTTTGATCGACGACCTGCTGAGCAGCGGCATGAACCAGCTCAAAGGGTCGGTCTGCTGTGACGACGAGCATGGGAACTTGTTCGACAGAAGCTTCTATCAGCGCCGGATAATAATTTGCGCCAGCCGTACCTGAAGTACAGATCAGCACCGCCGGTAGACCTGTGGCCTTGGCGTAACCAAGCGCTTGGAAGGCGCCGGCGCGCTCGTCGAAGCAAGAGACCAGCTCGACGTCGCTGCGCGCCTGCAGAGCGGCGATGAGGGGTGCATCCCGATAGCCTGGTGATATGAAATAAGTGCTGACACCGAGCCTACGCCAGGCAGCGATGAGAAGCGAGGCAGCCAGCATGTTCCAGTTTTTTGCAGCTTCGCTAGGTAGCGCATGAGCGGTCATGGAATAGTCTCGAGTCTAAGAGCCCAAGGGCGTCTGCTAAAAGGATTCTGCTGCAGCATCACAGACTTTAGGGCGTGAGCGGGCCGGCAGCAAACCGAGGAAATTCTGCATCTTCTGCTCGGTTTCGCGCCATTCGGCGAGGGGTTCGGAAGCCTCGACGATGCCAGCCCCGGCGAAGACATGCAGCTGTTTTTGAAAGCAGAGGGCCGAACGAATGCCTATCGCAAATTCTCCTGCAGCACCAGCGATAAAGCCGATGTAACCGGCAAACCAACCGCGCTCGAAAGCTTCATGACGGCGTAGAAAGTCCAGGGCTGTAGGTCGGGGCACGCCGCCGACGGCAGGAGTCGGATGCAAACGTTGCAGCAATCTAAATCCTCGCGCCTCATCGAGCGAAGCCCACTGCCCTGAAAACCGACTGCGCATATGCTGAACGTGCTCGAGCTGCAGAAGTTTCTCTTCTTCCCCGGCGGTAAATGTCAGCCCTTCTCCGCTGAGGACCTCGGCTATGGCTTCGCTCACGAGACGGTGTTCACGCTTTTCTTTCGGTGAATCCTGGAGCTCGCGGGCCGCAGCGCGATCTTGCTGCAGAGTTCCGACCCGACTCCGCGTGCCGGCGATCGCATCGAGCTCGAAACCGCGGCTGTTCCAAGCCAGCAGACGTTCCGGAGAACGCCCCATAAACACGCGCCCAGATGGACTTCTCAGTCCGAAAACAAAAGCCTCTTCGCGGGTGTCGAGCAAGTGCTCTAGCCACTGAGTCCAGCTGTAGTTATGGGCAAATTCGAGTTTCACGCTGCGACTCATCACGACTTTGTCGAGCTTCTCATTGCGCATGCATTCAATAGCCTGCTCGATGCTTTCGATCCACTCTGCCTGCTCAGGAATATCGATGCGGCGCTCGTAGGCGGGCAGAGCTAAGGAGCGAGACGCGGAGCGAGGGTTTAAGGCCAGCAGTGCCTTGATCAACTCTTCCGCCTTTTCCTGCAGTTCCACCTGCTTATCGAGATCGGAGCAGAGATAAAGATCGCAGCCATCGGCACCCAGGCGCAGAAGGACGCCAGGCAGCAGCCACTGGGACGAACTCATTTCTCCCCAAAGCTCGGAAGGCTGCTCGGCGAAGAAAGGCTGACCACCGAAAATAAAATGATCGTGCACCCCTTCCTGGAGTGAGGCCATCTCCGTCGCGCTCAAAAGCAAGAGGATATCCCAGCCTAACCAGAGATCAGCACCGGGCTCTCGACTCTTCCAGCAGAAAGCCCAACCTTCCGTCTGGGTGAGAAAAGTCCAGGGGGGCAGCAGGGCTTGGGCGCTTCCCTTGAGCCGCCACTTGCCGCGCACGAGCTTTCTTGGGCCGAGCTGCTGCTGGCTCCACTCCACGGCTTCGAGTGAATCGTCCAGCTGCTCTTGCTTATCTTTTGCTAGCGGCGCTGGCCCTGATCTTCCTCTCCCTTCCATCACTGCTTTACGCCTCGATAGAGGTTGACGATTCCAAAGCTGAGACTCTGGAACTTGGTATGGCTGTAGCCGGCCTCACGCATGAGGGCGGTAAACTGCTCGCCATGGGGAAATTCTTCTATGGTTTCATTAAGATAGCTATAAGCCGTCGCATGACCGGAAAGGAGCCGACCTATGAGCGGCAGACAATGCCGCAGATAGAAGAGATGCAGCTGCCGAAAGAGTTTGGACCGAGGCAGGGCAAATTCTAGGATAAGACAGACTCCACCTGGTTTGAGCACCCGGTAAATCTCTTTGAGACAAGTCAGCGTACTAGGAACGTTACGAATACCGAAAGACATCGTCGCCGCATCAAAGCTGCGGGAACGGTAGCGTAGCTGCTGAGCATCTCCGACTTCAAAGCTGATTTTCCGCGTGAGCTGACGAGCTTTCACTTTCTGCTCACCCAAGGCAATCATTCCCCGCGAGAGGTCGAGGCCGACTATATGCTTAACAGCGGGACTTTGGCTAAGTTCAATTGCCACATCACCCGTTCCTGTCGCCAGGTCTAAAACCTGGAGTCCGCTCCTATCTGGCAGAGCCCGTCGCAGAGCTCGACGCCAGCCTCGATGCAGACCTAAGGAAAGCACGGTATTAATGATGTCATATCGACTCGCTATGGCGTCGAAGATTCGGTAGGATTCGCTTTTTGCATGGATAAGAGTCATTTGATCGCTACCTGTGAGTCACTGTTCACGACTATATAAACCTTTTGCGAGAAGCCCATCAACCAAAATTCCAGGGGCCTTTTGCCTGCGTCCGGACACCTCCTTAACATTTGTGTGGAAGGGGCTTGCCTTCAAGAGACGATCGAGGAATAACTAGGAGTGTCGCTAGGTGGATCCGAGACTCAGTTTAAGGAAGCATGAACCTCGTTCTACCTCTAAGCAGCAGCTTTTTTGAAAATCTTTGCAGAGTGAACATCGTGAGCATTTCTTCGTTGGCCCAAGTCCTGTCACCCGCGATCATGCAAAGCGTCGAGCGGCTCGACTTTAGCTTGGACAGCTGGCAGCTCAATCCCCGCATTGGATCTCTACTCGGTAAGACTGTACTGAGCGGCGGTAAACGTTTGCGCCCGCTTATGACCTTTATGATGGCCGACTTCTATGGCGTACCTCATGCTTTGATAGAACCATATGGACGCATGATCGAGCTCGTGCATGCCTCCACATTGGCGCATGATGATGTGGTTGATAATGCTGAGTTTCGGCGCGGTGAGCCCTCCATCAATGCCGTGGCGAGCAATAAGAAGGCCGTTCTCGCCGGCGATTATCTCCTTGCTTACGTGCTTCAAGAGATCGCCCGTTCGGGAAGGAACGACCTCGTCATTGAGATGGCGAGCATTATCGCCGATCTTGCCGAAGGCGAATGGCTACAAATTGAAAACAGTATGAAAGTCGATCTCAGCTGGGCCGATATCGAAAGAGTGGCCCTTAAAAAGACCGGGAGTGTGCTCCGTTGGTGCTGCACCGCACCGGCTCTGCTCTCCGAACTCGGCGATAGTTTTCTCGAACGCTCGCGCCGCCTGGGAGAAGCCATCGGCATCGCCTTTCAACTGACCGACGACATCCTCGATTTTCAGCGCGTCGACGGGAGCAAAGGCGCTGATCTGAAAAATCGAGTGATCAACGCGGTGATCTTCGAAGCGCTGAGCCTGCAAGAAGGCAGCGAGTTCCTTAATATGCAGAACATCACTGAAATCGAGCCGAGCGCGATGCTGGCTCCGGCCATGGGCCGCGTGCGCCAGCGCGTGGATGAATTGGTCGATGAGGCCCAGGCTCTTCTGCTTTCCTTAGCCGAAGATCTGCGAGTTCACAAAGGCTTGGACGACCCGAAGCCTTTGCTAGCCTTGCAGAATCTGGTCCGATTCTTAGCGAAGCGGATCTGAAACATGAGCAAGCACGACGACGAGAAAACGCTGCCCGAACTCGAGGAATTTGCCAATCAGGTTGGCCATTTCATGGAATATTGGGGCTTCAAGAAAGTCCACGGGCAGATCTGGTGCCATATTTATCTTTCAGATCATCCACTAGACGCCGCCGAACTCATGCACCGCCTGCAGATTTCTAAGGCTCTGGTCAGTATTTCGCTCAAAGAACTCCTGGACTTTGGGGTCTTGGAAGAGGTGGGCAAGAGCCCACGCGGAACCCGACTCTACAAAGCTCGCGAGGACTTAGGCGCAACGATCCTGGACACCCTGCGCCGTCGGGAGAGGAAGATGATGGCCCGCATCCTCGCCGCTTACTCCTTGCTCGAGAAACTCGATCAGGACGAGCTCAGCGAACACGGCATTGAGAGACAGAAGGTGGCACTGCTCGGCGCCTTGATTCGCCTGGTTGATCAAGGGCTCGACCAGATAATCAAAAAGCAAAACGGATCTATCTTTGACCTGATGAACATACTCTCGAAGAATCTCTTTCAAGTCAGCCCCGCCTCCCCGCGATCGCCGCCCCCCTCCCCCCCTGCTTGATGGGCAAGATTTACCACTCCTGTATGCATTAGAATCTTGAGGAGCGACTCTTTTTTTTGAGCGCTATCAGGAAGCTTATGAGCGTGAGATACCAGGGCAAACGAATAAGAAAGCTAGGGCGAGGACAAGCCTTCCTCAGCCTATTTCTGCTTTTCTGCCTATGGTCCTGCCGCCCGAGTGCTCTGACGCCCATAAACAAAGAAATCGATTTTTCTATAATTCCTGAGCCTGTTCATCGCTCCCTGACGATCGATGAAGTCCAGGATTCGATCGATTGGCTACCGCTTACACGCGACCGGGATCCGCGAACTCTGCACTCGCCAAGTGCCTGGGTTCGTCTCAATGTACCTGAGCTCAGTGCCTACCAAAACCCGGCGCTCCTCCTCGGTCTCTGCCTCAACATCAACCAGATTTACTTCCAAAAAGAAAAACTCCTCGATCATCAACTGGAAGCAAATGGTCGCATGACTGCTCGTCGTTTAAGCGTGCCCTATGTCTCTCTCAGCCAGGCGGCCTCTGGAAAACCCCTCTATCTCAACCTCGTTAATTCGCAGCGTACCGGTCTACACCCTGACTGCAGGGAGCTGGCTTTTGGAGAAGAGCTCAATGTCATTCGCCGCTTTGCAGCCTTCCAAGCCCTCGACATCACCACGGGCCTGATCGTGCTCTTTCTCGGCCTGGCTGGATGCGCCATGGCTCTCGTCGGTAGACGTCTCGTCTATTTCTTCTTCGGCTCCTTTGCCACTAGCCTCGGCCTCACCTATCTGCTCGCATCCCATCCCATTCTTTACTATTATGCCGAGAAAGACTGGATTTTCGATTTCTGGCACTTCGCAGCCATGCTCATACCCGTGTCCTTTTGCTTTTTCTTCCAAGAGACTCTGCCTACCCGCAATCGCTTTCTAGAAACCGTCAACGTCGGCCTCCTGCTCATGGTTGCCGGCAGCGTATACTTCTACTTTGAGAAGGACTGGACCGGACTCGAGCGCTATCGACTCGTCTACCTGGGCCTCAGCGTCCCCGTCGGTATCGCCGTCGTTGTCCGTAGCCTCAAAAACTCCTTCGGCAGCGCCCTAACGTCCAAGCGCTACCTCGGCTTTGGTCTCTGCCTTTTTCTGCTCTCAGCTGGCGTCGATCTGCTCTCCTACCTATTGGACGGGCCGATGTACATGGTCTCCTGCTGGGGAATTCTCTTACTGATGAGCTTCATGCTCATCTTCCTCGTCCAGTTCATGATTGAAAAAGAACAGACTCTCGAGCGGGAAAAGCGCCGCGGCCTTGAAGAAGATACCCAAAAATTGGAAGACCTGATCAACACCCGCACCGCTCACCTCAACGAGAAGACCCGTCAGCTGCAGAGCTCCAATGCCGAACTGAGCGACAAGAACGTTCTCATGTCTCTCACCTACAAGCGTCTTGAAGACCTTATCTTTCAAAAAGATGCTCTGCTTAAGCAGGCCGCGGCTATTGGTAGCAAGCAGGTTCCCCGCTTTACTCAGTCCCTCAAGCAGCTTTTCGAAGGAGGCCTCAGATCGCAGCTGCAGACAGCGAGCATAGAGGCCCATACCCTGGCGAGCCAACTCGAGCCTTTTGCTAAACTCTACGAAGACGTGCGAGCCGTGAATAATAAACTCGTCTGGCTACTGGAACCGAGTCCGCACTTCAGCGCCCTGATTCGCACCGCTCTGGGTGGCAGCAAAGTCTCGGTTCGCTCCTTCCAAGAGCCCGAAGCCTTCATGGCGGCTCTCATGCTGCAAAGGCCGGATCTCATCGTCATCAATGCTGCATTTCGCCATATCCCCGAACTAGTGGTCCGTGATTTCCCTGAGACCGAAGTCATGCTCTGCACGCGCGAAAACTTTGCGGAGCACCTCTCCTTCCTACAGTCGCAGCCAGCTATCTGCCATCTCCTCTTCCTCGACTCCGAAGATAGAAGCTTCATCCAGAAGAACCTCCTGGTATCGACGACCAAGCTCCTCAGCAACGACATCTTCGGCATAGAGAAGTACCTCAACTGGGGCGTCGACATCAAAGAGCATATCGTCACCGGCAGTGAAACGCGCGATCAGATCAGCGAGCAGCTCCGACTTCACCTGACGCGCAGCGGTGTGCAAAGCTCCCATATTCGTACTGCCGATCTCATTTGCGAAGAACTTCTGATGAACGCTGTCTACGATGCTGCCGTCGATCGCAACACCGGCCTTGCGAAATACAATCATCTGCCTCGAACGCAAGCCGTCGAGCTCGAACCCAACGAATTCGGCAAGCTCCGCTATGCCTTCGACGGACAGCTTATCGCTATTTCGGTAGAAGACCCTTTCGGGGGCCTGACGCGCGACATCGTCCTTAAGTACCTTCGATCCTGTTTCGAGGGGCAGTACGGCAAGATCAATGAGATAGAAGGAAAAGGGGGTGGCGGCATGGGCTTCTTCCAAATTCTCTCGACGGCCGATCTACTAGTAGCCAACCTGCGGCCAAAGCAAAAAACCGAAATTTTAGCTCTGATCAACGTCAATACGAAGTCTCACATTCGCCAGCAGGGCGGGTGTTTTCAGTTCTTCATCGAAAGGTGATCGGCTTGTTAAGTAGCTATGGGAGCATCATTATCCTTTGTGTCGCCGGCTGGCTCCTCGGGGCCTGTTCGAATTCAAGTTCCTTGAATTTGCTGCGGGCTCCCGGCACTACAATGCTGATCGATGCGAAAGGCGTCTACCAGACGCCTCCGGAGACCGGAGCAGCTTGGCAAAAATTCGATCGTGGCGCGCTCGATGCGATACCCTTCGACAGCGCGACTCGGGTTTGGTTTTCCTTTCCCTTGGAGCGCAGTGCGGGAACCCACCTCTTCATCAATGCCTGCAAAAACATAGCTAGTCTCTATCAAGATCAAACCCTTATCAAACGGGATCTTGAGGGGCGTACCTATCCCTACATGCCCGATTTATTTCTCGGCGACCCTATCCTCCCGCTACCCGAAAATCCCCCTCAGTCAAGGCTCTACCTGCAGGTCGTCTACAGTGGAAAATCGGGTTTCTGCTATGACTGCTTTCAGCTTTCCATCAGTTCTCGCTATGAAGCCATGCGCAGTCTTTTGGAATCAGCTGCTCCCGAGCTTTTCGCGACGTTCGTGGCTTTTTTCTTAGGCCTGCTTTCACTCTTTCTCACGATCTCTCGCCGACAGAAAATGATCACGTACTTTTCTCTCTTTGTCTTCACGATGGCTGGACTTTATTTCAACGAAAACCTGATCGTCAGAATGGTCCTGGCTCACGCTGTCAACTGGGATGCCCTGGCTTACTTTGCTTTGATGGCTGCGCCTATCGTTTTCTTACTTTTCTTTGAGGAGGTTTTAAGTCCTCCCTTTCAGCTCGCAAAGCGCATCGCCTGGCTCGATTTATCGATCTTTATCGTCGAATTGGTAACTTTCGTTGCCATGCCAGAGATGAACATTGCACTGCATCGCCGCTACTATTTCATTTTCCTACTGGTCGAATTCGCGTTCATACCTCCTCTATGCATAATCGGAATTATTCAGCGCAAACCTTTCGCAAAGAGCTTTGGATTTGGCGCTATCTTGGTTGTGGGTGCAGCTTCTTGCGATGTCTGGGCCGATCTATTCGCAGTGAGCAAACCGATCGTACTCATGCCCTTTGCATTGATTGCCTTCATCACTCTGCTCCTCGGGATTATTACCTCTCTCGCGACTCGAGAGGATGCGACTATCGAAAAGGAAAAGCTGCGGCTCGCGCAAGAGCGAACGCAGAATCTCATGAATCTCGTCACCCGACGCACGGCGGATCTCGATCAGAACTCCGAGAAGTTAGCTAGCCTCAATCAGGAGCTATCCGACAAGCACGAATTCTTCCTCGTTCAAGCCCAAAAGGTCAGCGAGTACGCCGAAGAAAAAGATCGCCTCCTGCAGCAGATTCACCGCATTCGAGAAAGCTCCCTGCCGCAAATTCTGGCTAGTTTACAAAAACTTCATCGTTCGCCCGATGATGCGGTAAAAAAGGCTATCGACCAAGAGTCTTCGCTGATCCAGCAGGTTTTTGAAGTGGTAGCGAGGCTCTATGCCATGCGTCAGCATCTGCTGGACCGACGAATCTTGATTTTTGATGCAGAAAAGAAAAACCAACGTTTCTATAAGCTGGCTTTGGGTGGCAGCAAACTCGAACTGATTTTGGTAGGTACCCACGAGGAGTTCAGCGCACAGCTCGACAGACATAGCTTTGAGTTGATCGGCATCCACGAGCAGCAGGTCGCTGCTCTAGCCCTTACCCAGACCAAGCAGCCTGAGGCCTCTATTATCATCTTTCACGAGTCGCAGCTGCTCGAGGATCATATTCCTCTCGTACATCCGGCTGGGGTTCATTATCTTGCTCTCAACCTACCGCGGACCTTGCTGCAGAAGTTGTTGCTTACTCACGTAACCAAGCTTGTGACCCGCGAAATCTTTGGCCTCGAGAAGTACCTCAACTGGGGTTCGATGGTGAAGGAAGCTGGAGTGGCTAGTCGAGACCAACAGCTCCATGTGCTGGAGAGGATGCGGGCCCAGCTTGAAAGTCTAGGGCTCATGCCTGAGCATTTAGCTCAGATGGTCCGAGCCGCCCATAACCTGCTCGATATTCAAGCTAAGGGTCTTTTAGCTGATCATGGCGGCATCAAACACACTTCGCAAACTATCCTGCGTTATGGCTACGATGCCAGCTTTCATATGGTATCGATTAGCATTCAAGGTCGGCTCGGGGCTCAGGTCCAAAAGCTTTTCCAGACTTCGGACCCTTCCCCTCCTATAGCTGAGCTTCTGCATACTGCAGACTGTCTGATTCTCAACAGTGACTCTCAGCTGAGGCATGAGATTCTAGCCATCATGCAGAGCGACAAGATCAACGAAAAGACTGAGCTAGCTTCCTTCCATACCTTCACTTTATCCAGAGATTTAGTAGCATCTCTCCAGTCAGCCTGATTTAGTGAGCTAGGCGAGCGACGTTCGCTACGAGCCGACGATGCTGAATGGGCTTTGCTAGATGCAGCTGAAAGCCTTCGATTATAGACTTAACCTGCCAATGCTTTTCTGTATAAGCCGACAGCGCTATGACTGGGATTCGCTTTCCAGGGGAATTTTCATGTTCTTTGCGGAAAATGCGGATGAAATCGAAGCCGTCTTGATCGGGCATTCCAATGTCGCTGATGATTACATCGGGCTCGTAGTTCTCAAGCACTTTAAAAGCTTCGCATACCGAACTAACGCTTTGCGAGCTGGCTCCGTATCGGCGAAGCAGACGCGAGATAAATACCCGATGATCTTCTTCATCATCGATAACGAGCACTTTCAGACCGGCAAGTGTTTCAGGAGTCAGTTCTTCTTTGTTAGGAAATTCTTCTGAATTTGTTGTCGTGAGTAATTCCATGGCTCTATTCTTTCTTAAGTAAGACGCCCGAGAAGCCGCTTATAGTTCTCTAACTTAATCTTTACAAGCTCATTCACACGTTCGTGATTTAGAGCTGAAAGGACTATTGTGATATGGCCTAGACTTAACGCGATTTGAATGTCTCAAAGACCTTGGTTCAAAGTTCGATAAGTGCCGGGTTTTTTCCAGGCAATTATCGCTTTCATCAGGATAGTCTCTAAGAGACGCGAAAGACATGAGAAGTTGAAGGAACCTTCAGCTAGGTGCTTGAGCTTCAGGTTTGTCGATGACGGCGACGGTCAAGGTGATGCGAGCGATAGGTTTACGCTGCAGAGTTTCAACTATGTTGATCTCCCAGATCTGACTGCGCCGCCCGGTATGCAAAGCTTTAGCTGTCAGTTCTAAGGTCATCCCAGGCTTTGCGGGTCGCATATGCAGCGCATAAAGACTTTGGCCCACGACAGTCTTCCCTGATTCATGAACGACCAGACCACCGGCTATTGAACCAAGACTTTCACCTACGACACAGGATATGCCCCCATGCATAATACCGTGCGGCTGAAGATGCTGTTGCCCGACGGTGAAGGTCGCCACGATACTGTTTTCACGAACTTCAGTCACGCGTAGCCCCAGAAAGCGATCTATCTCGGGCAGCCCACGTTCATTGATCGTTTCAGGCTTCAGCTTGGCTGGAAATAAGCCCATGCGTTCCCTCTTAGAGCGAAAGAGTTTTCAAGAGATTGAGGAGGCTTTCTTCGGTCTCGTTGCGCTTGTTTAGGCACTCCGTGAGAGGCGCGAGACCGAACTTGCCATCCCGCACAACGGTCGCAACTTCCACGTCACCATTGACCAGAGCTTTAACGGCCATGTTGCCCATGAGAGAGCCGATAAAACGATCGCGGGCCGACGGGTTACCGCCCCTTTGGATATGCCCGAGAATGCATAGTTTAGTGTCCAGCGAATAGCGATCGCGGAGCTCTTTCTGATAGACGTGGCCTATGCCTTCCTTCTCACCTTCAGCCACGATGACTATGGAAGACTTCTTGCCCCTCGCTACCCCGCGGCGGATGTTGCTCGCGACGGCATCGAGGTCAACTTTTCTATCGGGAAAAATCACAGCTTCTGCGCCGGTTGCGATCGCAACAGTAATCGCTATCATTCCGGAGGAACGACCCATGACTTCGACGAGAAAGCTGCGATCGTGTGAAGTGGCTGTATCGCGAATTTTATCGATGGCTTCTACTGCCGTATTGAGAGCTGTATCAAAACCGACCGAGAGCTCAGTGCCATTAATGTCGTTATCTATGGTGCCTGGTATACAGGCTACAGGGATGCCATGCTCTCGATGGAGGAGGTGGGCGCCGTTGAAAGAGCCATTGCCACCGATGACGATTAAACCGCTGACACCCAGATCCTGCAGAAAAGCAGCGGCCTCAAAGCGGTAGGTCGGTTCCATAAAACGCACGCTGCGCGAGCTGTAGATGACCGTTCCACCGCGCTGAATGATATTGCCAACCGAAGAGATGTCGAGGTTGACAATAGATTTGTCGAGGAGACCTTCGAAGCCTTTATAAATGCCATAGATCTCATGATCCAAGCTATAGGCAGTCCGGACGACCGAGCGAATGGCGGCGTTCATCCCGGGTCCATCTCCTCCACTGCAGAGGACAGCTATCGACTTTTTCTTCATCCCAAACACCCTTTATAAAAGCCCGGTCACTTAGGCTAGCGAACGAACAGCAACTCAGACCGTTTGTAATCTTTTCGCAGGAGCCTCTCAAGAGCTTTACAGCCTGTCCGAAAAATCCAAAACTTCAAAGTCCTAAGACTTTTTCGGAATTTGGCTTTTCCCTGACATACCCCGCTCTCGGGGTTTGGTCCATGTCTTCCACCCGGACTGTCTCACGATAGGAGGTGGAAATCACCGTC
>JBGSTX010000051.1:0-26291 GCA_041736305.1 Oligoflexus sp.
AAAGTTGAGTCAGCCCAAGGCGCATTGCTGGCTTTCGATACTCTTGCTGTCGATTTCTGGACGACTGCCTTTGCCCAGACAGGAAGCAGCGTTCAGCTGAGTCTTGGTTTTCGTCGCGAGGATGATTGACAAAGGGGACTACAGGTTCTGCTTTCTCAGCAGTTGAACCATTTCTTCAATCGAAACATCTTGAGGCCGGTAAATTCCGGCCTTTTTTGCGAGCAGCCATTGGCTAAGCAAGAGGGCACCCTGTGCAAAGAGCTGACGATTCAAAGCACGATGAGATACCCTGATCTCTTCATTATCGCCGAGAAAGCTCACCTCATGCTCGCCAAAGACTGAGCCCCCTCTGAGTGAAGCCAGACCAATTTCACCCTGTTCACGCTTGCCCTCGCGACCATAGATGGTATCTACCTTCAGAAGCTCGGCTAAATTTTCACCTAATAGCTTGGCCGTGCCGCTGGGCGCATCGCGTTTAGATCTGTGATGCGTCTCCAGAATTTCGATATCAAAGTGAAGGGGACTTAAAACTTGAGCTAATAGCTCAGAGACTTTCATTGTGAGGAGAATACCAAGGCTGGTATTGGGCGCTAGCAGCAATCGCAAGTTGAGCTCGGCAGCGAGCTTTTTCCAACTTAATTCTTCTTCTTTAAGAAGCCCGGTGGTGCCTATGAGCACCGCCTGATCGCGGATACCCTGCTTTTCCAAAACTGTTAAAAGACGGGTATTGGCTGCGTTGGCTGAAAAATCAATGATAAGGTCTGCCGTCTCAAGGAGAGGAGGCAAGGCATTCCAGTCCTCTTCTTTTCCGCTTCCCTTTAAGTTAACAAGTTTATTTTGGGTCGTGCCACCGATAAGATCCCAACGTCCTGGCTCGGCCGCAATCAGCTTTCGAAGTTCCAGCCCTATCCGCCCTGAGTAGCCATTAATCCAGACTTTACTGGGGGGATTCATCAAAGTACCCCAAGCTCGAGAAGTTGGCCTTTGGCTTTACTATAGGCTGCCGCGAGCTTCAGCTCAGTCGCCTTTTGAACGCTGACGAGAGGGAGGCGTAGATGATTTTCGATAAGACCTGAGTAGGCAAGCAGATACTTTGAAGGGCCAGGACTTGATTCGGCGAAGAGAAGCTCAGTTAAAGGAAAGAGCGCTTCGTGAATCAAAAGTGCAGCGCGATGATCGCCCGCCTGAAATTTTTTATGCAGGGCTACAAAGGCCTTTGGAAAGATGTTCGTCCCCACACTGATTACGCCTTGGCCGCCGACGGCGAGGCTTGGGAGAAAAGTAAAGTCATCGCCGCTGAGATAGAGAGCCTTCGCGTCAGATAAGGAAATCGCTTTAGAAAAAAGCGCCAGATCACCACTGGCTTCTTTAACTGCTTTAATCTGCGGAATAGTGCAGAGATCAGCAAGATCTTCTGGACTCAGTCGCTGACCTGTCCGTCCGGGTACGTGGTAGAGGCAAAGTGGAATCCGAACCGCCTGGGCGATAGCCTGGTAATGAGCCCTAAGGCCTTCCAGACTCGGCTTATTGTAGGGAGGTGTTACAACGAGCAGGGAATCGACTCCAGCATCCTGAGCTAATTTTGATAGTTCGATCGACTGCCGGGTGCAATTGCCTCCCGTTCCTGCCATCACCTCGATCGTGCGTGGCAGTTGAGTTCGCGCCCGGCGATAAAGAGATATTTTTTCATCTACAGTTAAAGTGGGGACTTCGCCAGTTGTACCCGTGATGACAACCCCGTCGACGTTGGCCTCAGCTTGATTGGCGAGGAGCCGGTCGAATGCAGCCCAGTCGATATTCCCATCTTTTGTGAAGGGAGTCACAAGAGCTGTAAAAACACCGTTGAACCGACTCATGAAAAACTCCTCGAGGCGCTCTAGCAAGCCCTCATTCTTGATTGATTGGTGGGCTCGCTTCTGCTGCCTGGGCAGCATGTTTGCCCTCAGCTTTGCCCTCAGCAGATTTTTGAGACGAGTTGTTCCGTTGCTGCGCATGGTAGGGGATGGCTGGACGCAGGTCAAGAACCTCTGATTGTGGGAGAGTCTTGAACCCGCAGCCACTGAGGCCCAGAGAAAGCGTGGCCAATGGCCAGGGGAGAAGCACCAGCACTAATAAGTGGCTTTTAATCGTTTTGAGCAGGTGGTCTTTGCGCTTCAGCACTCTCTGCTTTTCCTCAGTCAAATGGGTAGCAACGCCTCTATCCATAGCGACTTTTTTAAGATTCTGCAAGAAGCCCTCATTCAGGCTCGAGTGTAGGCGCTGTATTTCGGCACTAAGCAAGAGGTGGGGCTCGGTTTGATGCTGCTTACAGTAGCTTTCGAGGAGCTTCAGAGCGGACTGAGCCTGCTGGTAGGGGACACCCTGTGTCAAAAGGTAGGTTACAACTTCACGACGCTCTGCTTCGGGCCAGAGCGGCATAATTAGGGGGCCGATAAGACTTGTTTTGAGGTTTTCTAGAAGGCTTTGCCCAATACTTTCGAGGATGTCCTGGATATGAAGCAGAGAAGCTAGCAGACGAAGTCGATGTTGTTCGTGGCGATCCCATGAACCGCGGCCGAGAGTGGGATAAGAGCGTATGCGTGCTAGGTGTCCTGACCAATCTTCGAGAGCAAAATACATCTGATCAATCGCTTCGGCAGCGCCTAAATTTTGAGCTAACTGCGAGCTGATGTAACTCAGGCGATCGGCCAGAAGATCCCAGCGAAGAAAAAGCAATTTAAAAGTCTGCTGCATCCTGAGCTCGGCGAGAGCCCCGCCCTCCCCATAGCGATATCCGAGATGCATGGCGAGGCTTTGCTCCCATTGCGTACCTACTTCACTTGAGCTTGGTACTCGAGGGTGGAGCACGCGGAGGTCTATTAAAAGCTGCGCAAAGTCTTCCCTGGACTCATGAATATGCTCTGCTGCTTCCACCAGAAATGTCGAAAAAAATGTTCTCTGTTCGCACATTTCTTCCCGGAAGATAAAGAATGGCTGGTTGAACATGAGCTCAGCTTTTTTTAAAAGCCCACTAGCAAGTTCGTCCAGATAGACCAAACTTTTCTCAAGGGTATGGGCGATGGTCCACGATAAGTAGAGCTGGCTCAGGCCGTGGCTTCCCAGGCGAGTCTGCAGCTCAGAAATAAACGGGCCGTTTTCTTTGAAGAGCTCCGAGAAAAGGGATCGATTTACGTCACCCATCTGCCGGTATCGATCTTTAATCGTCAGGCGCAAAGTATCCGCCTCTATCTCAGGCATTAAGCCTTGCTCACTGAGGGCCGCGGCACAGGCTAAAAAAAACGGTAAGCTAAATGCTGCATCGATACGGAGCAGAGACGAATGATCGTTAAACGTCATAGAAGAGTCCTCCCACTGCGCTGAGTTGGCTCTATTATAGATGATCCGAAGGAATCGGGCAGACAAAAATCCGGCGGGGATTCTAGAGGAGAATCAAGATCGCCCTGGATTCCAGGGCGATAGGATAGGAATTAGAAATTGAAGGTCGCGTAAGACTGCAAGAGGTAACTGGTTTCCGGACCTTTATCGGGACGGGATTTCCAAGCGTCACCGGGAAGACCAATAGCGCCCGCTACTCCGAATTCGAAGTCGCGGTTGCTCAGGAAGCGTGAGTAAGTCAGATCCAGTTCATATCCCAGGGAATCTCCGTAGAAGCCAATCCTCTCATTACCTGGGACCTTCAGCTCAGCGGGCATAGTTTCATTAAGTTTCGCAGTGATAACTTTAGCTTCGAAATTGCCATTTTCTACGCTTTTATATCGATAACCTACGTTGAATACAGTCGCATTTGTCACGCGGTAGGGATCGAAGACTCCGTCGATGCGCAAGTTGTCGTTGCGTTGCCGTCCGTTAAAAAGGAGCAAAGCAGGCTTGAAATTCTTATGAAATGCGAATGCAGTGACTTTCGTGTCACGAGCGCTAGGTGCATCTTGGCTTGGATACTCGGGATGATAACCGTCCGCATCCCCAGGTGCAAAGGCATAGCCGAGAAAGACTGAGTGGCTGGTCGCATTTCCCTGATTGTAGTCCTTCGGTCCAACATAGGCACCAGCCCTCGAGAGGAAATACTCGAGGGATCCTGCTAAAGCGATGCCTTGCAAATCGTTTGTGACTAGATCGTTGGTGTCATTAAAGGTGCGAGCAGAACCGTGTCTTGACCAGTTGGGGTCAGCAGAACGGCCGAGACGGAAAAGTACTTCGTTCTGAAAAACTAGATCCTGCATCATAAGGTTTACGTAGAGGTCACCGAATTTAACGTCGGTTTTAGTTTCACTGCCACCGATGACATTGGCGAAATATATCCCTATTTGCTTGGAGAAATCTTTTCCTACGTTCGCGCGCTGGTCGTTGTACTCGATCGTGAGAAAGAACTGGTCGAGGTCGTCACCGTGGCTGGTAGGGCCATAGTTGCTAGCCGGAGTCCCGGTGGAAAGGATCGAGCCGCCGGTCTCGCTGATCTTGTCATAGCCTACCGAGAAACCTAGGGTCTGGGATTTTTGAATGTTGATGTCGCAGGTTACGCCATCGAAGACAGAGGCATCCGTGTCGAAGGGCTTAGAGCCATCATCAAGAAAGATTCCCATGCCCCAGCTCCGGCCTCGCCGACCCATCGTCAGGAGGCAATGGTCCATGGAGTAGCGAGCATAGGCTTTAGTCACCCTAGGGGTATAAGACTGGTAGCGAGGTTCACCGCTGTTTTGAGCGTTGATCCTGCAGTTGGGATCATTGGCATTGGCTGCACCAGAAGGACAAGGCTGGGGCTGAGTCTTATCGCCAAGAAAACTTTCGCGTTCATCGTCGAAGAGTTTAAATTCGAGAAATACACTCGACTGATCGTTTAAGCGCAACTCAGTGTCGAGCCTGAAAAATTGGTCGATAGCCTGATGATCCCGCGAGCCAGGGACGAATTCAGGTTTGGTACGCGTTTCACCACGGATGCTGTAGCGGCCATGACCGTCTATAAAGAGGGCGAAGGCTGGACTGCTCATCAGAGCGAAAGCGAGAGGAAAGCTCGCAATTGAGAGGTATCTTCGACTCATGCTCTTTTTTTCCTTGGCTTTGGCCGGGAAG
The DNA here is from genome assembly GCA_041736305.1 of Oligoflexus sp. Taxonomy (GTDB): domain Bacteria; phylum Bdellovibrionota_B; class Oligoflexia; order Oligoflexales; family Oligoflexaceae; genus Oligoflexus. The sequence goes on from JBGSTX010000051.1 coordinate 5,068, forward strand.
TCGACTTTTCCAGACTTCGTTAGCTTAAATGGTATAGTCCCTTGAACCTTGGCATGGTAGACGCTTGAAGGCTCAAAGTCAAACAGCGAGGCCCCTTCTAGAGGCTCAACAGAAAAGTCAGGGTTTTTATTATTCGCTCTCATCATCAGTGGTTTGTTGAAGGAGGCGATCGCGGAGAAGATCCAGCTCCCAACGATAGCGCTGAATCTCAATGCAGCGTCCTGTTAGAGGGTCGACAGTTGCAAGAACGAAGCAAAGCCATAGATTATTTGTAGCTGGCTCAAAGCGACGGCGTTCGCCGGTGCGCATTCTCATAAGGGCCGCCTCAGTGCGGATTCCAATCACTGAATCATATGGCCCTGTCATCCCTACATCAGTAACAAAGCCGGTGTAGCCATCGAGTATTCTTTCATCGGCTGTTGGTACGTGACTATGAGTACCATAGCAGAGGGAGACCCGCCCTTTAAGATACTGAGCTAAGGCCTGCTTTTCGCTGGTGGCTTCACCATGAAAATCTACGATCCGAATGCGACAGGTGTCAGGCAGCTGAGCCAGGATTGCATCTACCGGTTCGAAGAAGTCCCGGTTATCAGGGTGCATGAAAGCTCGACCGATGAGGTTGATAACCGCGAAACTCTGCCCTGATCGACTCGTTAAAACTCGATAGGCCGCTTGTAAGCGATCAACATTCATCATGTTGGCGGGTAAAACCAAGCGCTCGGCTGTAGGGGCAAAGCCATGGATCTCAGGCTTATCGTGCCAGTGGTTACCCATAGTCACACAGTCGATTTGAAAGGTATCGATAAATTGCTGATAAATTTTCTTTGTGAGCCCAAAACCACCAGCCGCATTCTCACCGTTGCAGATGACTATATCAGCAGCAAATTCTTGCCGAGCTATGGGCAGCAGTTTAGCAAGGGCCTTGCGCCCAGGCTTTCCCATGACATCACCAACCGCGAGAATACGGATCATTTTGCAAATTCCGCGTACTTGCTCTCGCGCAGTACTGTGACCTTCACTTGCCCGGGGAAAGTAAGCTCTTTGCGTAGGCGATGCGCTATTTCGTTCGTGATATCCATAACTTCTGAGTCACTCACACCTGAAGGGGAAACCATAGCACGTATCTCTCGGCCCGCTTGTATCACGTAGGACTCGTCGATACCACGGAAGTTATTGACCAGAGTCTCCATGTCTTGAAGACGCTTGATGTATGTTTCGAGAACTTCACGACGTGCTCCTGGTCGGCGTTCGGATAATATATTAGCCGCATGAACAATCACGGTGAGGGGATAAGCGTGGTTGAGTTCGTCCGTGTGATGATTGAGAATCGCGTCGATGACTTCAGGAGCTTCGTTATATTTAACGGCAAGATCGGCTCCAATTTTGGCATGATGACCTTCCGTTTCCTGATCTACCGCTTTCCCGATATCATGTAATAGACCAACACGTTTAGCCTTTTTAACATTTAGCCCCATCTCTGCCGCCATAATCCCACAAATATGAGCTACTTCAACGGCATGCTGAAGGACGGTCTGAGCTCCAGCGGTTCTGTACTTCAATTTGCCTATATGTCTTAATAGCTCAGGGTGAAGGTCGGTGATCCCTGTATCGAAAGCAGCCTGCTCACCGTTTTCCTGAATGATCTGGTCGAATTCTTCAGCCACTTTTTTCACGGTTTCTTCAATGCGCGCCGGGTGAATACGTCCGTCGGCGATCAATCGCTGGAGAGCGATATTGGCAATTTCTCGCCGAATTGGGTTAAAGCAAGAAATGATAATTGCCTCAGGCGTGTCGTCGATGATGAGATCCACCCCGGTTGCTTGCTCAATTGCACGGATGTTCCGTCCCTCGCGACCGATAATCCTCCCTTTCATCTCATCCGAAGGCAAACTCACAACAGTTACGGTCGAATCATTCACGTACTCGGAAGACACCCTCTGAACAGCTAAGCTCACCATGGAACGCGCGATTTTTTCGCCCTCAAGTTTGGTATCTTCTTCGATCTTTTTGAGAGTTTCGCGTGCGACAGTCTTCGCTTCCACTTCTAGAGAGCGGATCAGCTCCCGACGGGCCTCTTCCTGAGAAAGATTGGCGACCGTTTCAAGGGTTTTACGATGTTCTTCGAGTGAACGCTCTGAGTCTTTGATCAGGCTCTTCAGTCGATCTTCTTCGCTGTTGAGGTGATTGGTCATCCGCTCAAGATCTTGTTCTTTCTTCTCGAGCTGGCCGAGCTTCTTTTCCATCGTCTGCTCGCGGGCTTTTACTTTACCCTCAAGTTTTTCTAGCTCAGAACGACGTTTCTTAGCTTCTTGATCGAACTGTTGGCGACGAGTTTTGGCTTCCTGCTTGGCTTCGTTGTTGGCTTCACGAAGAATTCTTTCCTTTTCGGCATGGGCTTCTTCAAGGATTTTTTCAGAATCAGCCTGGGCAGTTTCAAAGGTTTTTCGAAAATTCTTCTTATTAAGAGCGACGAAAATTAGAAAGCCTAGGGCTATTGCGACGACAGCAAAGAAGATATAAAGAAAATAGGTGGTCACTATGTGTGCCTCCAGAGGGTGAAACGCGGGGACTCGCTTTCTTTGACGAGCAGCTTTATGGAACTAGAGATCGTAGCTCGAGTACAGGAAGAAATCAACGAGCTGCTGGCTCGAGAGGCAGGCTCTAGGGGGAAAACCATAGACTTAGGTAGGATGCGTCAGAAACGGGAAGTCTCCCAGAACCTAGATTCCGGGAGACTGAGTCATCAGGGAGACGTAACTACAAACTCATCGCGACGATTCTTCGACCAAGCAGATTCATCGTGTCCTTCAGTAGAAGGCTTCTCTTCGCCGTAGCTCATAGTAGGAAGGCGGCTAGGATCGACGCCGAGCTGGACTAGATAGTTTTTAGCTGACTGGGCGCGCCGTTGGCCGAGAGCCAAATTGTATTCAACCGATCCACGTTCGTCGGTATGACCTTCTATCTGAACAACTGCTGTAGCACTGCCCTTCATGAATTCGCCCAGCTGATTCAGCTGTCCTTGAGCATCGCCACTCAGGGAGTAATCGTCAAATGCGAAATAGACGGGTTGAGTCGAGCCGCTCGCACTCAGGCCTGCCGAAGGAGCTGACGCCTCGGGTGGAGTCGCCGGTGTTTCCGTTGTGGTAGGCTGCACAACTTCCTCTGCGGGCTTCTCGTCATCGGAGCAAGCAACGATGCCGAGGCTCATGGCTATCGCGAGGGCAGCCAAGGGTTTGCGAGTCTTGAAAATCATCCTGTCTTCTCCTGAGAATATGTACGACATGAATCGGACACTGCGAATGTTGCCAATAGCGAAAGCACATCGTAATCATGATCCGCTAGAAAAAGCAAGATTGATTTAGACCGAGGTCATGCGGCCTAAACCCTTCCACAGAAACAACTTACAGTCCTCGACTTTCGCCCCTTCGTGCAAGGCGTTCACCGATCCGGTACTGAATGCCTGAAAAACTGCCGCTGGACATGAAAACGATAGTGTCATTAGGTTTAGCTTGGGTTACCAGCGATTCGAGGAGTGCTTCGTTGTCTGCGAATGCCTGGGCCCGCTCGCCGATGAGACGGACCATATCGTCGGTATTCATTCTTTGTTCATTGGGGATGCGCTGATCGATCGCGCAAGGTCCGATCAAGACGCGATCAGCCAGTCCGAGCGAGGCTGCGAATTCTTTGACGAAAATATTGCGGCGGCTGGTAGCGTTCTTGGGTTCAAAGGCTACAATCAAACGCTTCTTAGGATAGAGGGTTCGCAGCGATTCAATTACTGCCTTAACCGCGGTTGGATGGTGGGCAAAGTCCTCGAAGACTTCGACTCCAGCTGAGCTGGACAAACGATCAAGGCGGCGCTTTACTCCCGTGAACGAAGCAATTGGTTCGCGTAGAGATTCGAAGGTAAAAGCAGAGCTGGGGGCATCCCCCTGCTCTTTGATGCGCCAGAGGCAGGCGATGACTTGACAGATGTTAGCTGCATTATGTGGGCCAGCCAAGTCGCTTGCAAAGCTATGCTTTTTCCCGTCGGGAGTTTTCACGGTGAGCTGCCAGCTCTGGTCTTTGTCTCCTCTTGGTGCATTTAGTTCAAGTAGGCTGACCTGCGCTTTCTCCGCTAGGCCACGAGTCGCAACAGCAGTGACCTTGTTCAATAAGTTAAGCTGTCGCAAGAGCTTGACCACGCCTGGATCGTCGACATTGGCAATTATAAGTTCAGGCGATGGAACGAGACGGAGCAAATGCGCAAACTGGGCTTCGATCGCTTCGAGGTTAGCAAAGATATCAGCGTGATCGAACTCTATATTATTAAGTATCACGTAGCGTGGGCGGTAATGCAGAAATTTGGAGTTTTTATCGAAAAAAGCGGTATCATACTCGTCCCCTTCGATGACGAAGAGGGGCCCCTTGCCGAGAGCAAAGCTGCGCGGCAAAGTCCGAGGAATGCCGCCGATGAGGTAGCCAGGGTCCCAGCCGAGTTGCGTGAGCATGTGAGCCATGATGGAGCTGGTTGTCGTTTTACCGTGTGTACCAGCGATAACGACAGTTTTACGTTGCTCGAGAAAGTAGTGACCAAGAAAAGCCGGGAAGCTTGTGTAAGGAATTCCAGCTTGTATCAATGCATCAATTTCCACGTGTTGGCGCGATAAAGCGTTTGCGACGACTACCAATGCAGGGCGTCGTTCCGTAACATTGGCGGCAGCATAGGGAGTGAGGACAGGTATTTTTAATTCTTCTAACATTGTTGACATGGGTGGGTAAATATTGGCATCACTACCAATAAGCTGATAGCCTGCTTCTTGTGCCAGACCGGCTACAGAAGCCATCCCTGTTCCGCCTATTCCCATGAAATAGACGAGATCGCCAGGTTTAAGCTGAGGAAGTTTAGGGGTCGACGCGCTTGTCTGTTGAGATTTATCCATGCAGAATCTCCAAGTCCCAACTGAGGCTATCTCCTTCGATCCGCAACGGGCGGCCGATAGGCAGAGGCCAGTTCGGTGAGCAATGTCCAAAGAGGGGGCAGAACCAGACTGGAAGGCCTATGCGCTCAGCGAGCTGCTCACGCAGCATGGCCTCGCTTGCGACATCGGGGACTTCGCAAGCCACAAAGCGCCCTAAGATCAGTCCTTTGACTCCGCGCAGAGCTCCACTCTGAAGCCACTGCCTTGCGAAGCGAAGAATGCGGGCCGGGTGCTCGCCGATATCCTCCCAAAATAAGAGTGCTCCTGAGAGGCTATCTGGGAAGTAGGGTGTTCCAATAAGATTGGTAAGCACTGAGAGGCAGCCGCCAAAGCCCCAACCTCTTACCGAAGGAGCTAATCCTCGCATGAGGGGGAGCAGGGGGAGAGGGGAGGGGATATCACCTCCACGTAGTAAATTCAGAAGGGCTAAAACGTCGGCATTGCCGTTTTGACCCCATAGTTCGGTGCCAGGCATAGGTCCGTGAATTCCAGACCAACCTAGCCTAGTATAAAATGCTGCATGCAAAGCTGATATATCAGAAAATCCTACAAGGGGCTTGGGTGGAAGCGATGCAATGTAATCCCAGGGGATTTGATCGAGCAGATCACTCGCCCCATAGCCTCCTCGGGTTGCTACGACTGCAGCAGCTTCAGGCGCTTCAAGGGCCTCGACAAGCTGGCTCAGCCGGTCCTCGGGGGTGCCGGCCGAAAAAGGCCAGCTTGGGTCAGGGTCGAGTGGCCGGTAGCTGGTCTTGAAGTCGAGAGTCTCGAGCTCAGCTAGTCTGCGTTCTACCAAAGTCGCTGTGCTCCGGCCAGCAGGGCTAATGATACGCAGATGGGTCACTGAATGATCAAGCATGAAGAGGCGATCCGCTGGATAAGGTTATTCCTGACGAACGGGAGCAAGAGCGTATTTTTGAGACAGCTTCTAGGCGAACTATAACAGATGCAGGCAGCGAGTTGAAGGAAGCATCGCGGCTTCCCTCTTTTCTTATTTTTTCCGCGAAGCCGCATCCTTGGATCAGGATTTTACATGAACTACCATGCCGATTGTCGATGGTTTTCTGGATATAAGCCTTGTCAGTTCAAGCGGGCCTGTGAGGGCTGTCCTCACTATAGCCCTCCTGGCGAGCGCATTGCGATACTCTCTTTAGAGGCGATGGGAGCGGTACTGCGTTCAACCTGCCTCCTTCCAGCGATTAAGAGGAAATATCCGAGCAGCCATATAACTTGGATTACTTTAAAGAACACAAAACCTCTTTTGGAGCATAATCCCCTCATCGATCGGCTCCTCCTGGCTGACTCGACTATGCTTGCGACCATTCAGCACCTGCGCTTCGATATTCTGCTAGCGGTCGATAAATCGCTTGAAGCTGGAGCGCTGGCCCAGCAGATCAAGGCCGGGCGGAAACTTGGCTTTGGCTTAGATGAGGCGGGAGCCATCATACCGCTCAACCCTGAGGCTCAATACCAATACGACGTTGGTTTGAACGACGATTTGAAATTTTTCATCAATCAGAAAACGGAAACGCAGCAGATCACCGAAACAATGGGCTTAGAATGGAAACGGGATCCCTATGTTCTTGAGCTCTCAAAACCCGAAAAACATGAAGTAGGCAAGCGACGAGAGGCAATGCTAGCTCTGGGGGCCAAAGGCATCATTGGCTATAACACAGGTTGCTCGATTCTCTTTCCCTATAAAAAGTTCACCGTAGCTCGCTCGATAGAGCTCATCCAAGCCTGGCGCGCTCGTTATCCAGATTGGGCCGTAGCTCTGCTGGGAGGCCCCGAGGACCGCGATCGGCAAGCTCAGATGAAGGCGGCGTTTGAAGGGGACGCGCTCGTTATCAATACCCCGACGGGAGAGGGTCTTCGTTCAGGCGTCCTGTGGATGGATACCAGCGATTTAGTGCTTTCAGCCTGTTCGCTCGGTCTTCACATAGCTATCGGTCTGAAAAAACCTGTCATTGCATGGTTTGGGGTGAGTTGTATTCAAGAAATTGACGTTTATGATCGTGGTATTAAGCTGCAATCTGACGTCACCTGCTCGCCCTGCTGGAAGAAAAGCTGTGAGCAGCCCAAGAAGTGCTACGACTCAGTGGAAGTCGAGCGCATCCTCACGGCCACGGACGATTTGATGCGAACCCACGTCAAGACTGAAAGTCGAAATACATCTGGAGCTTAGCTTTCTCGAAAGGGCCGCCCCTAGCCGCCTCGGGCGGGATGCCATATAATAAAGTATTCAATTCATGACAGCCGGGCATTAGGGGTCGAGCATTCCCTCGAGGGATAGGAGCGTATAGATGTCATTTATGACTGAGCGGTACTTCCAGATGTTGGAAACTCATAAGCTCTATGAACGCGTGAGCGATGAAAATGCGCTTCGCACCTTCGTCGAGCATCACGTCATATGTGTCTGGAGCTACAGCTTTCTTCTAAGGAACATTTACCAGGAGCTGGTAAGTGTCATTCATCCATTGAATTCCCAAGGACAAAAAGAAGCTATTCGGCTGATCTCCGAAATCATTCTTGACGAAGAAGTTGAGGAACAGCACGACGGTTCCCTCATGAGTCACATGGAAGTCTACATGGAAGCCATGCAAGATCTTGGGGCGGATTTAGGGCCAATTGTTACTTTTTTCGATATGCAGGACGCCGGAGCTGATTGGCAAGATGCATTGGAAGCCGCCGAGTTCAGTCCAGCGATCACCGAATATGCGCGGTGCATAGGCAGCTTTTTTAAGCGTCCCTTACATGAGCGGGCCGCGATCCTCTTCTATGAAGGCGAGCCTTACATTCCCGATCAGTTCCTCAGCAAGCTGGGCCTTCTATCGTCTAAGCATCGCACGCATCGTCTGCTGGACTATTTTGAACGGCATATCGAAGGCCTCAAGCGTCCAGGGTTCTCGGCAGCTGGCCGGCTCGTCGAGATTTTCTGCGGCGACAGTGATGCTTTTAACGAAGCAGCAGAAAAGGCTGCCGAGTGTGCGATGAAAGCCCGTATTGAATTTTGGAACCAAGTGGGCCTAGAGATTAAAACCCCCGATCAAACCCCCGATCGAAAAGGTCTTCGTCTCATCACTAATGCGGTCTAATCCATAAGCTGCAGGGCAGCCTCTAAATCGTCGAAGCACTGCTTAGCACCAGCTTGAAGCAAAAGCTCTGGAGGGTGCTGGGAGCAGATCCCAATGGCAGTCATATGGGCTGCGAGTGCAGCCGCGATTCCATGGGTGCTATCTTCAAATACAAAAATGGATGCATGCCTTTCGAAGGGAAAGCCCAGTTTGATGGCGCCCTTCATATAAGGCTCCGCATCTGGTTTTGGACGATGGTAGTCCTCGAGGCCAAGATAGAAGGGTATCGCTAGCTTGTGCCTTTCGATCGCTGCAGCGATGAAAGAGCGAGGAGCATTGCTCACTATTCCGAAAGGAAGCTGTCTTCGCTGCAGTTCCGCAAGAAATTCCCTTGCCCCTTCAATCAGCGGTATCTTTTCAAGTGACGAAAGCACAAAGGCCACTTTCCTTTTGATAAGCTCCGCCTTCGCTGTCGGAAAACCGCTCTGCTGTCCAAGTATCGTGCCTATCGCTGCAGTTGAGCGACCAACTAAAGAAGCCAAAGTGGCTTCGTCAAGTTTGCGTTGAAAAAGTTCCCAGTAGGCTTTCTCCCATCCAGCCAAGTGAATCGGTGTGCTGTCGACGATGACTCCATCAAAATCAAAAAGCGCAGCTAGCATATGCCGTCCCTAATCTTGCTCAGATAAAATTTAACTTCGCTCCGCTATAATTTCCTCGAACGTCTCAAGACAGGCTTGGGCGGCTTATCGCTTGCGCAGAGGAAGACTTATGGTGCAAAGATTGCTAAAGAATTCAACGGTGAAAGTCACCGAGGCCCTTCAAGCTGCTCTTATGGAATATGCCAATCAGCGGAGGTCCGTCGTAGGCCCTGAAGGCGTTCTTATTGCTCTTATTGATCAAAAAGACTCGATAGTCATCAAAATCCTTAATGAAATGAATCGTGATCCGGCTGAAATTCGAGCTGAGATTGTAGATCGCGCTCTGGCGATAATTGCGGACCAGCCGCAGTTTCACCAGGGCCAAGTTGGGCAGATTCGAATGTCGAAAGACGTCGAGAATCTTTTTGAAGCAGCCGATAGAGAGCGTCGACGGCTCGGGGACACTTTCATTTCCACAGGATCTCTCTTTCTCGCCTGCTTTGATAAGGGCGTACCAGGTAACGCAGGAATACTCGAAGAGGTGGGCTTGAGCTACGAAGAATGTAGCAAAGCTCATGATCAGATTCGGGGAGCGCACAAGATCACCGACCGCGAAGAAGAGTCTCGGCAAAGCGCGCTGGCAGAGTATACGAGCGATCTCACCGCTTTGGCAAGAAAAGGCGAACTCGATCCAGTTATTGGACGAGATGCCGAGATCGAACGCGTCATCCAAATTCTATCGCGTAGAAAGAAAAATAACCCATTACTAGTCGGTGAGCCAGGCGTAGGGAAAACCGTGATAGCTGAAGGTCTTGCTAACAGAATTGTGGCTGCCGACGTTCCTGAATACCTTTTGGAAAAAAGAATACTGTCCCTTGAAATCGCCACTCTCCTCGCTGGGGCGAAAATGCAGGGTGAGTTCGAAGAAAGGCTGAAAAACATCCGCGAAGAGGTTATTGCCTCTTCGGGCGAAGTCATACTGTTTATCGATGAAATCCATACTGTTGTTGGTGCGGGTCGCGCATCAGGCGCACTCGATGCTTCCAATATGCTGAAACCGGCGTTGGCTAGGGGACAGCTGCAGTGCATAGGAGCCACAACTAACAGAGAGTATAAGCAGTACATCGAGTCAGATAAAGCCCTCGCGCGGCGTTTTGAGAGCATTCGCGTTGAAGAGCCCTCGGTCGAAGATACGGTACAAATTCTGCAGGGCCTCAGGAAAAAATATGAAGAACATCATCAGGTCCAATATTCCGACGATGCCCTTATCGCTGCTGCTGACCTTTCCCATCGTTATATTCAAGACCGCAGCTTACCGGATAAAGCCATCGATCTCATCGATGAAGCCGGGGCGATCACGCGACTGAAGGTCATTTATACCCCCCCTGAGATTCGCCGTATGGAAAAGCAGAGGCAGGAGCTACTGGACGCGAAGTCGAAATCGTTCAGTGACCAGGACTTTGAAAAGATGTCGCAATATCAGATGGAGCTCGCGCAGCTTGAGAAAGAAATCGATAAAGCGCGCAAAGATTTTATTCATGACAAAGGTCAGCAGGATCATATAGTCAATCGGGAAGTTGTGGCAGGAGTTATTTCGAAGCGCACCGGCATTCCCCTGAGTAAAATGGTAGAGTCTGAAGCTGAAAAACTTCTCCACCTCGAAGACCACATAGGTGCAAGGGTAATCGGCCAGGCCCATGCTGTGCACTCCGTTGCAAATGCAATTCGAAGAAATCGCTCGGGCCTCAGGCGACCACAGGTACCAATTGCATCCTTTCTATTTCTGGGGCCCACTGGGGTAGGTAAAACTGAACTAGCTAAGGCTATTGCTGCGGAGATGATGGACGATGATTCACGTATCATTCGTATTGATATGTCTGAGTACATGCACAAACATGATGTCAGTAAACTGATTGGCTCGCCTCCGGGTTATGTAGGCTATGGAGAAGGGGGGCAGCTGACCGAGAAAGTTAAACGGCAACCTTATTCCGTGGTGCTTTTCGATGAATTTGAAAAGGCACATTCAGACGTATTCAATATCCTCTTACAGATACTGGACGAAGGCTGGCTCACCGATTCAGAAGGCCAACGGGTTAGCTTTGCTAACTGCGTAATAATTGGTACCTCAAACCTCGGATCTGAGATTATGTCCGAGAGGAAAACCCCTCTAGGGATCGGTGCCCAGGTCAACGAATGGAGCAAAGATGAAGAAGCCAAAGAAGTTTTTAAAATCGTTAAAAATTATCTCAGGCCCGAATTCATCAATAGGCTTGATGAAATCATTATTTTCAATCGCTTAGGACCACCCGAATTTCAAGAGATTGCAGCTGTTATGGTCAAAGATTTCGCCCAGCGTTTGCGAAGGCTAGATATATCTCTCGACTTCAGCGATGAAGCTCTGCGCTTCCTAGTTAGTAGTATCGACACCGTGCATTACGGTGCAAGACCCCTTAAGCGAAAGCTGGAAGAACTTGTTGAAAATCCTATAGCTTCCCTTCTGATCAGGGACAGACGCGAAGGGCCTCGCCAGGCTCGAGTTGCTTTAAAGGGGGGCGAGCTGAAAGCCGAGCTGCTCTAAGTAATTAGCATTACGGTGGCGTCAAGGAATTGGCTGACTAGATGCCTTCGCGAAGGCGGTTTAGACTTGAAAATGGCGATATTTAAAGACCGCTTAAGTGAGGATTCTATGGCTGAGCAGTGGCTTTCCATAGTTGAGTATGCGAGGACCTTTGCCGTCTCAGACATGACGGTTCGAAGGCGAATAAAGAATGGCAAACTGCAAGCCGTTCTGCGAGAGGGGAAGTATTATATTCCCCTTAGTGCGGGAGAACGCATCATCGAAGAAGAGCCTCTCTTCGATGTTCCTGATCGATTGCGGCAGAAAGCAGCTGCAAAATCTCCACCGAGGTCGGCGGTTTTGCCGGAAATACCTGTGCAACTGCAGTCGGCGTTGGCAGCTCCTCCATCAGCACCTGCACTAGCTCCGACTGCAGTATACGCTTCGCATTCGGTTCTTGCTTCTCCTTCGCCTTCTGCGCTGACTGACGAGAATTTTCTCGAAGACTTCCAGCGGCTGCGGCTTGGGGCAAGCACGAAATCGCTACCGAAGCAAATTACTCAGCATTTGCAGCGAAGTGACAATACTCTGGTGGATAGCCAGGCTCTGCTGCAGTTCTGCGAACAAAGCATGACGCGCATCAGCTCGATCGAACGCCATTTGCAAGATAGCTTCCAGCAGCGACTGCAGAACCTGGAAACGCAGATCAAGCTTAAGGACGGGGTTATCGTTCAGCTTAAGCAGCAAGTCGAAGATCTGCAGATGTTGGTCAAGCTTATGGAACAAAAATAGACCTGTTAGAACATGAGCAAACTAGCATCTCCATAGCTCAAGAAACGATACTGCTCAGCGACGGCAGTTTTATACAGATCACGCATGGATTGGTAGCCAATCAAGGCTGAAACCAGCATGAGCAGCGAGCTTTCTGGTTGATGGAAATTAGTAATAAGTCCCGATAAACCCCATGGTTTTATTGTTTCCTCTTTATGCTTTGGATACAAAAACAAATCAGTCTCTAGCCAACGATCCAGTTGATCTTCAAGTCTCACTCCTGGGCGCTGCGATTGCCTGACGAAAGATTCGAGGCAGCGCAGCGAGGTTGTTCCAACTGCGATCAAGGGGAGCCCGATTCTTTGGGCGTTTTCAAGTTCCTCCCAACTTTTGGAACTCATTCGATAGCGCTCTGTATGCATTACATGGGCTGCAATCTCTGTGGTTTTTACCGGAAGGAAAGTTCCCCCACCCACATGGAGGGTCAGGGGCACAGGGACAATTCCTGCGTCTCTAAGCTCTTGCCAGATCTCATGGCTAAAATGGAGACCTGCCGTAGGTGCTGCAACAGAACCCTGTTCCTGCGCGTAGATAGTCTGATACCTCTCCCGATCTTCACTTAAAGGTGCGGGGTTGGCTTCGCGCCGCGCAATATAAGGCGGGAGCGGAATATAACCCACCCGATCCATCCACCCTAAAAATTCCGAGTAGGGGAGACTGAAGCTCACCTCAGCTGTAGCCTGGGCCGTATCAGTAAATTGAGCCTCTATCCTTGCACGACAAGTCTCGTCTAATACAAGCTCGGTGCCGGGCAGAAGTTTGCGGAACGGCTTGCCAAGAACCTGCCAACGATTTTCATCCAAGCTTAGAGGCTTCAACAGCATAAGCTCGATGCGCCCACCATGCTTAGTGTGGGCACGGAGGCGCCCAGGAATAACCCGCGTATCGTTATAGAGTAGGCGCGTTCCTGGGGGCAGGATACGGGCTAAATTCTTGAAGAGCTGATGTTCGAGGGACCCATTGCTTTGCCGCACCAATAGGCGTGAGGAGCTGCGTTGGGGGAGGGGCTCTTGGGCGATGAGCTCTTCTGGGAGCTCATAGTTGAAATCTTCGAGGCTTAGTGCTTGCATGTACCACTTCTTATTTTGGCTTTAAGACTTGTCCTTGCTACGGAGGACAAACTCTTCGTAATGGCTGTAAAATTTTTGCGTGTTGCGGCTTTCTTCGATTTCTTTTTTGAATGGGTAGTTGATCGCCTGCAGAATCCCTGGCAAGAATTGCTCCCAATATTCATCTACTTTATGAGCATCGGTCGTTCGGAGCTCAAGCGTCACCGTTGGTATATGTCTTTCGTTGCCGGCGAAATTCCCGAGCGAACCAGGATAAAAAGAATAGTCGACGACGCGATAGTTTTTAGATTTCTTTGATATGGCTTCGGCTAAGGCCCGAGCTTTGGCTTCGGTCGGCGAAAGCTTGCTGGGCTTCTGATCGCCGGGGCCATCGTAGTCAAGGAAGCCCAGGGGAGCGTGGATCGACAGGATCTTATCTGGTTGAAATTCATCTATAAGGCGAACCTGGAAGATGGTCTCAATTTCAGAATTTGGAAAGTGCCCTGGGAAATGAGGAAGACTCCGATTCCTGGCGTGTTGCCAAGTAGCGAGTGATTTTTCATACCAGTCCAAGGTGAAAAAATTTCGATTAGGATCTACGCCCCGCATGTTGGTCCGAGTTGGTGCACCCTGCCGCAGGTATCCGTCTGGGTTGACCAGGGGGGCAATGATAATCTGCTGGTCCTCTTTAACCAATTGAGGATTTTCCGAAAGATAACGAGCGAGGCGAAAGCCCATCGGGATCGGCGTTAATTCGTCAGGATGAACGCCACTTAAAAGGAGAGTCGTCTGGGTTCCTTTCCCGAAACTCATGAAAAGTAGAGGATTTTTATCAGCCGACTGCAAGGTGGCTTGCCATTTAAGCGAGCCGCATGGATCACTCTCCCAACCCTGTTTCTTAAACTGCTGGCCTAATTTCTTACAAAACGCTCCAAGTTGGTTCTGCTGCTGTTCGGAGGTGATGCGAAAATCGGCTTCGGATTCAGGATTAATCGAAGAACTCTTGATGAAAGCGCGACCCATAAGTCCGTGATAATGATCAAGCGCCTGAGCGTTGGCGGATAGGAAGAATAGCGAAGCAAAGCTAAGGCCGAAAATTATGCGGCGCATAGATGGATCCTTTCGATGGAACTCAGCTCTCGGGCTGAAGGTCTCCGACTGAACGAGAGCTTGAAGGTGCATTCATTATAGCCTCCTAAGGCTCCAAAAAGGGAGCGTTGCTTAACTCGTCTGGGCTTTGCCCGCAGTGAAGAGGCGGCGTCCTTGATGGAAGCCGTTCCAAATAGGGGCATTTGCTGCGCCGAGTTCGCATATTTCCACGGCTAGGTCATTTACGAGGTCACTACTGCTAGGACAGGCACTCAGCTTTTGCAAGTCCGTCTGCTGGCTTAACCAATCAATGAAGTCAGCTTCGTCTCCTGAGGCTACCGCAAGTATGGAGAGGATCCACGGTCTTTGAGCTAAGGAACTATCAATTTGTGTGTTTTTCGACCAAGAGCAGAACCTTATCAAAGGAAATTCAGCTCCTAGACGAAGTACGTCTTGGCCGCGGCGCAGGAGATCTAAATGCGTATGAACCAGACTGATAGCTTCGTTCGGAGGTATGGGTTCAGACCAGTTTTTTCCGGCCTGATGAAAGGCGGCTTCGCTTGCTATCCAGTCTTCGAGATGGTCCTCTGGAGCGCCCCAAACGAAAAGCAGCCTACTGCTCATGCAGCCTTTTTGACCTAAGCTGAAGGTATCTTTCCAAATGTAATCGGCGAGATGCCCTTTAGTTAAAGCGCTCTTGTGGGCAATACTGGCTGTGATAAAACTTCCGAAGCCTTGGAGCGGCCAAGGGCTGCTATCTTTGAACTCGCGAAGGGTTTCATCGCTAGCAAACGCAAGGAGCGCTCCGACCTGAGGAGCTGGTAAATCCCCAACCCGATAGCTCTCGGGTAAGAGATCTATTTTGACAAGGTCACTATGCTCGAGTTCTCTTTTCCAAAAGTGGAGAAGATCGCTGCCGCTAGAAACCCGTACAGTAAGGTCGAGACCTAGTAAGGATCCTAAGGCAAGCGGATAAAGAGCCGCTATTGGGTGCGTGCGGGGAGGAATAATAAGCCAAGATTTTGGAGTTTCGGTGTCAATCGCCGCAAGAGCTGCTCTTACCCAGCATTCGACAGATTTTGGAGTACTGCGGCGCAGGTCTTCTTCGAGAGCGGCCGCAAGTCGAGGCGAGCCCAAAAGGTCTAAAAGTAGAGCCTTATGTTCGACCATATCCCATATAGTCTCTAGGGTTGAGACCAAAATTTTCGCTCGTGCGGCCAGAGTTGCTGGGTCCGGAGACAAGAGCCTGTCTATCTTAGCAGTCGCCGACGGCAATGTTTTGCGTTTATGACAATCTTCAGCCAGAAGCGAGCAACCTTTAAGAGCGGAAAGAGGCACGCGCCCTAGGAGTTCGAAGCTTCCTTGCGGATTCAGATTTACGAGGTCTTCAGTCCTGATAGGCCAAGGAAGGTCACAACGAATTCTATCATCGACAAGCAGCGAGCCAAATCCTTCGGACTTTAATAAGCCTCGACTATCAGCAACTTGAAGTCGAATCCACTTTGGAAAACGGTATCTGCGTTTACTCAAAGGCAGTTCCGCGCCGTCAGGGTTTGGCACAAAGTCATAGGCTTGGCTTGCCAGTTCGCACATTCCATACTCACTGACAATGCGATTACGCGGTACAGCGAAACTTGCTTCGATAAGCTCGTAAAGTTCTTCGCGACTGACTGAGCGACTGCGACCTTTAGTACCTCCAGTTTCGACTACGATGCTTCCGGCGGGAAGACGGCAGGTCTGGCCGCGATCCGCAAACTGAACCAGGTGGAAGGCCGTTGCAAAAAGCCAAATAGGCTCTTGAGGCAAGAGAGGCTCAGCACCATCGTCGATATAGGTGAGGCGACCTTCTGCGCCGATCCAAGCCAACATCTGGGCTAGGCTGGAATCTGGCCATACCGAGGTGTTTGGCACCATACTGAGGCCTAAGGCATCTTGAGGGTGCGGGAAAAAGTTTTGCAGCATCGCCCAAAACCCACGGAGTGAAAACTGGCGATAGAGATCGAGACCTTGTTTACTGAATGGCGAAAGCGAACGCTCACTCTGAGTCGTACCGCTAGAACGAAAAGAGCGTTCAACTCCTCCAGCAGCAGCGATGTATTCGGACCAAAACGCGGCATCGTCTTTGAGACTCTCTATCGGCAAAAGGTCACTTTGCCTATACACAGCCTGAATGGCCTCTCTATAAAGCGGCTGCGGACGCATGCGCGTTTCTAAAAGGGAGCAAGAAGGAGAAGAAGGAGACGGAGAAGTATAGACCTCACTGAGGGGTGTTCTAAGCCATTCTTGCAAGGTTTGATTGGGACCGCTCATAGCAGCATACTCCTGAGAAGCAATCGCTTATGCCATTAGAGCAAGCCTACGTCTACCGAAGATTCCTTCTTCTCACTCGAAGCCTTGTTCACGAGAGCAGAGAGTCGCTAGGTGAGGATGCTACCCAAAAGCGGCGGATTCAGCTAAAATCCTCCGTCTGCACAAGATTGACCGGTAACCTGCAGGAATGTGGTATGACAACGCAGTATTACCTAAAATTAGCTCAGTTCGAGGGCCCCCTCGACCTTCTCCTTCACCTCATCCGCGTGAATGAGATCGACATTTTTTGTATCGATATATTCAGACTTACGCAGCAGTATCTCGAGTACCTTCGCATCCTCCGTTATGACGACCTAGGTGATGCCGGCGAATTTATCGAAATGGCGGCCACACTGATCGAAATAAAAACCAGGATGTTGCTCCCAGGCCAGGAATCAAAAAATGAAGAAGGGCAGCTGACCGAAGAGGATCCGCGATATTCGCTGCAAGAGCGTTTGATCCAATATGAAATGATGAAGCGCGCGGCCGAGCACATGGCTCTGAAGCCACAGTTTGGATTGCAGATTCGTTCAAGCATGGAGTGGCAAAGGCTTTTGCCCCAATATGAAGCGATTGAAGCTCCGCTTACGGGCGATCCCGCTTCGCTCGTGATTCTATACGAGCAGATGCTGCGTGACCTGACCGAGCGTAAACCACCGGTAAAGCACGAAGCTCAAGTGCATGCCGTGACAGTCGAAGAAAAGATCATTGAACTGGCGAAAATCATCGAAAACGTCAATTTCGCCCTATTTCAGGGTTTTTACAAGACTTTTCAGTCACGCTATGAACTGGTCGCCTATATTTTGGCAACTCTCGAACTCTGTAAGGGAGGCAAGCTGAAGGTTCATCAAGAGCTTATGAACGGACCGCTTTGGATCTACCGAAGTGATTTCGATGCGACGCAGCTGCCGTCGCAGTGGATGCAATCAGATTCGGCTGCCGTTATTGGAGTCGAAGTAGGCGAGCCTGCGCGAGAGGAAGACTTACCTTGACCCAAGAAGATATGGAAATCCCGCCCAACACAGCCGGAGAAACAGCCCTAGCGGAAAAAGACGAACGCACAGGACTCATGCGCTGGGATGAGGCCTTAACTTTGGAAGGGCAGGTTGAAGCCGTCCTTTTCGCTGCCCCAAAACCTTTGTCTATGAGCGAACTAGCGGAAATATTGCAAGATGAGGAAGGTAAGCCTGAAGTTGAGCTCATCGAAAGCACAGTTCAACGTCTGCTGAGACTCTACCTTGAACGCAACGGTGGATTTCGGCTTGAACATGAAAAAGGTGCGGGATATCAATTCCGCAGTGTCCCCGCTGCTGCTCCACTTATGGAGCGTATGTTTGCCTCCCGTCAAAGGCCTCTCTCCCGGGCAGCTTTAGAAACTCTAGCAATAATCGCCTATCGGCAACCAGCCACCCGAGCCGACATCGAGTATATTCGAGGCGTCGATGCTGGCAGCATTATTAAGAATCTACTCGATCGAGAGCTCATAATCTGTGTCGGAAGAAAAGAGGATGCCGGAAGGCCGATGATGTTCGGTACCTCGACAGAGTTTCTAAGAGTTTTTCGCTTGAACTCTCTGAGCGACTTGCCTCCACTTGCTGCTTTCCAGCCTTCTCCCGAGCTTATGGTTGAGGCTATGAACAGGCTGGATGAACCTCGGGAAGAGGTTGACGTTGAAGCTTTCCTCGAAGATCCCGAACAGATGAGTCCTTCTATCTCTGCTGGACTAGGGTCAGCAGAGTTCGCTGACGATTTTGCTGACGCCAAAGCAAATTTTGAGGTAATAGATCCCGAACATAAGCCGCGAGATAGAGGCCAAAATGGCATAAATCGGGCGGGCGCTAGCAAAGACGCTGAGGGATCAGATGGACACGGCTCAGGAGAACACGATTAGGATACAAAAATGGCTTTCTCAGGCGGGAATCGCTTCCCGACGAGAGGCTGAAAGAATGCTCCTCGAGGGTAGAATTTCGGTGAACGGATCTGTTACTAGCGAGCTAGGAACAAAGATCGATCCTCTGAATGATCAGATTCGAGTTGATGGGCGACTCCTCCACGATGCAGAACCACCTCGCGTATACTGGATGCTGCACAAGCCTGACCTCTGCCTGACGAGTCGCAAAGGTCAGGGCGATATGCATACTATCTTCGAACTAGCTGCACTGAAACGTATCAAGTTCATGCTCTATCCCGTCGGACGCCTGGATTTCAGGACCGAAGGCCTCTTGCTGCTCTCGAATGATGGCGAACTTGTGCATCGGCTGACTCACCCCAAATTCAAGGTGCCTCGTACCTACCAAGTATTGGTCAGCCGTCGTCTAAGCGCAGATGAAGAAGCTGAAATGCGTCGTGGAATTGAGCTCGAAGATGGCAAAAGTCAAGGAGTTCAACTGCAGTTTCTGCAGGGCAAGGAACTCGGGAATAGTAAGGGATCCTGGTATCTCATGACGGTTTTCGAAGGACGTAATCGTATCGTGCGACGCATGTTCGAGCACTTCGATATCAAAGTTGTCCGACTTATTCGAATGGCCTACGGGGAGATTACTCTGCCGGACGACATGAGGCCTGGAGAGTGCAGACAGCTTAAATCAGAACAGATTAAGTTCCTGAAGCAGCAAGTGGGATTGCAGTCTTAATTTCCAAGAGGTTTTTGATGAAGCTGGCAACACGCGATGATGGTAGCCGCGATGGACAATTGATGGTGATCAGTCGAGACGGTGAGCGAATGGTAGATGCCGGAAGCTCTTGGCCTACGCTCCAGTCCGCTCTCGATAGGTGGGATGAAGCGCGTATTGATCTGGAGACGGTTTCGTCCCGACTCGAACGTCAGGCTGCTTTTGGGCAAGCGACCCAGGGAGTTCAATTTCGGGCCCCCCTACCGCGAGCCTATGAATGGATCGATGGCTCAGCTTATATCAATCATATCGTTCTGGTCCGCAAAGCGCGTGGCGCAGAGCCGCCCGAAACTTTGCGGACCGATCCTCTGATTTATCAGGGCGGTTCAAGCGTGCTTCTTGGTCACCGTGATCCTATTAAGCTGGCTGATCCTGCGTGGGGCTGTGATTTTGAATCTGAAGTAGCGGTAATTCTCGGTGACACTCCTCAAGGTGTCAAAGCATCTGAAGCAGAAAAACATGTAAAGCTCGTGGTACTAGTCAACGATATCTCGCTGAGAAATCTGATTCCTGTCGAACTAGCTAAAGGCTTTGGATTCTTTCAATCCAAGCCAGCTTCAGCCTTTTCGCCCTTTGCGGTTACACCTGACGAGCTTGGCGATGCTTGGCGCGATGGGCGGGTGCATCTGCCTTTGCTCACTCATCTCAATGGTAAGCTATTCGGCAATCCAGAGGCAGGAAAGGAAATGCATTTTTCGTTCTTTGATCTCATAGCGCATATAGCCAAAACTCGTGCCTATGGTGCTGGGACGATATTAGGCAGTGGTACTGTTTCAAATGAAGATCGGAGTCGGGGCTCGTCTTGCTTGGCTGAGAAACGTATGATTGAGACGATAGACGAAGGTAAAGCTCGCACAGCATTTTTACAGTATGGCGACAGGGTCGAAATTGAAATGAAGGACAGAAGTGGTCGCTCAATATTTGGTAAGCTTGAGCAGACCGTCGAATTGCAGTCTCTCTAACTTGGCCGTCTATGAGCTTTGTAGACGGATGCCTGGTCGGTAGGCATCACAATAATATTGTCGATGTTTACATGAGCTGGGCGGGAGCTGAGAAAGTAGACGCATTCTGCAACATCAGCCGCAGTGAGGGGAGTCAGTCCTTTATAGACTTGTGCCGCGCGAGCCTGGTCACCCCGAAAGCGAACCAGAGAAAACTCCGTTTCCACCATCCCAGGATCTACCGAACCAACTCTTATCGGTGTACCGTTGAGTTCTAGTCTCAAGGTCTGTGTGAGTGCTTTGATACTGAACTTCGATGCGCAGTAGGGGCCACCTCCTTCATAGACCTGGTGTCCAGAGATGGAGCCGATCATAATGATATGGCCTCGGTTCTGCTCTTTGAAGTGCGGAATAAATTGGCGGCAAAGCCTCAGGACGCCGAGAACATTGGTGTCGAAGATGGTTTCCCAATCGCTGACGCTACCAGTTTCAATTGAGTCAGCACCGAGAACAAGCCCAGCATTATTGACGAGAATATCAAGATGGCCAAAGTGTTGAAGGGCCCCTTTTGTCCAGTCACAGACCGATGCTTCCGAACGTACATCGAGCATCAAACTCAGAACGCTCCCCGCACCTAGGTCTCGCAGATGCGCTTCGATACTGTCCTTTAGAGTCTCTAAGCGTCGTGCGCCCAGCACCAGATGGCAGCCTTTACGAGCATAGGCCTCTGCGACAGCTAAACCTATGCCAGAAGAAGCTCCCGTAATGCAGACGACCGGCTCAGTCACGAATTTTCCTCGTTTTCAGGCTTTTCGCGGGTCACAACAACTGCGCGCTCTGAGCCTTCCCCTGTCGAGTAAGAGTAGTAGCCCTCCGCAACGGCTTTCTTATGCTGGAGGCGCCGGAAGAAACTATTAGATGGATCGAGACGAATTTCGCTTAGCGATAGCTCGCCTTTGAGCCTATCAATAGCGCTATCGACGGCGTCCAAAGCGAGTCTCTCCTGCTCGACATGGTTACCTTTGCTGCCCGCCGTTAGGACCTTCTTTGGAGCACGATCTCG
>JBGSTX010000052.1:0-6063 GCA_041736305.1 Oligoflexus sp.
GATTGGTATCGCGCGGACTACTACCAGACTCTCGCTTCGCAGAGTGGGCCCATCGACAACCCTAGAGGGCCTAGTGATAGTTTGGACCCTAGTGAGCCCGGTGTAAAAAAGCGGGTTATGCGCGGTGGTTCGTATCTCTGCACTTCGGAATACTGCAGCCGCTATAAAGTTGGAACTCGGGGTAAAGGTGAGGCTGATACCGGGACAAATCATCTCGGTTTTCGTTGTGCACAAGACCTCAATGGATAAAAAACGAGGCAAGAATTTTTTCCTCATCTCGGCAGACAGGCATATATGTCACCCCTGGTGGTGGCAAAACATCGCCCTGTGTTTTTACTTCTTGTAAAAAATTTAAACTTGCTGCTTAGGATAGTCAACTACCCGCCCCCAAAAGGGCAAGCTTGTAAAAAGGCTCCTTGAAGGATGCAAGAGACTGTACTCCAGCAAGAAAATGGTCATGGATTCTGCTGGATCGATATCATCAGCCCTAATTTTGAGGAATTGAAAGCAGTTGTCGAGCAGTTCGGGCTCCATAAGACGACTTTTCAGGATGCCCTCGATCCCAAGCACCTGCCCAAGCTTGAAAATTTCGAAAATGGCATCTTCGCTATCTTGCGGGTGTACGATCCAGAGAGCCGGCCCGGAATCTTCACCGTCCGCGGGCTGACCCGCAAGATCTCGATTTTTTTCACGGCCGATATGCTCCTGAGCATTCACCAGCAGCAGCCTTTTATGCGCGATTTAAAAGCGGACTGGCGCCAAAAGGGAACCGAGGAAAAGCTAGCTACACCGGAAGCCCTCTTGATCGATCTCCTGCAGAAATCCGTAATGACCTACGAGCCGGCTCTCAATCACTGCCAAACCCAGCTTGAAAACCTCGAAACCGCTACTTTCGAGCAAACGAGCTACTTCAGCAAGCAGGAGGCCTACCACCTGATACGCACCGCTTCGATCGTTCGGCGCATGCTGAGGATGGGACTCGATGTATTTCAGAAAATGCCGCCTCCCCGCCACCAGCTCGCACCTTTCGTCAAGGACCTCGAAGAAACCACCGAGAGCTTTTTGCTTTGGTCGGGAGATCTGGTCGAGAACGCCAACCGTATTCTCCAGCTCCAGCTCTCGTTCGCCTCGCAAAGAACCAACGAAGCCTCGCAAAGAACCAACGAGATCATGCGGGTTCTGACCGTTCTTTCGGTATTTTTCATGCCGCTCAATCTTATCGCGGGGATATTTGGCATGAACTTCGAGCGGCTACCTGCTTTGCACAGTCCTCACGGTTTTGCCTTGTGCCTGCTGCTGATGATAATCTCAAGCCTCGTGAGCTATGTCTGGTTTCAGTCAAAAGGTTGGCTGCGCCGCGGCGATCGTTTCTAAAGATCTTTCGTGCCGTCCTACTATTAGAGCGTTTTTGCCTGCTCATATTTCACTTCGATCTTGGCGCCATTAGCCAGAAAACTAGCCGAGAGGAACGAGATACCATTGTTCTTTCCATCATAAAACTATAGATCTCGCGTCGCTGGTTTTTCATTCACAGTCACGGTGATGGTCCTGGGGTCGGCAGGCTTTTGGGCAAGTTTAAAGCTCAGATTGCGCTTGGTGATCTCGCTAGTCAGCGTGGTAAAAATCTGAATGAAGTTGGCGCTGCAAACGTTATCCTCCATCCGCCAGCACAGCGGTGGCTACGATACGGGCGCCCAGACGGCTATTGCCGATGTCGACGGAGACGGCTATGACGACTTGCTCATTGGAGTAGAATCGATTGACGGGGAAACCAACGGCGGATCAAATAACGGAGCAATTTTTGTAAAGAAAGGTGGTGCGCTTCCAGCTTCCAGCACAGAGATCCTGCTCTATAATTGGAGTCCCTCGAATCATCTCTTCGACTATGAGATTCACGGAGCTAGCAACTCAATGAATCTGGCCAATGTATTTACTGGCGATCTGGATGGTGATGGTTACCAAGATATGCTCGTTCGCGGCACGACAATCTCAGCAGCTGATCTCTATATTGTGTGGGGTCGTCCAGCCAGTGGGAGCGCGGGACTGGATTGGGCAGACGATCCCTATATCAGTGTGTCCTCGACCAATTTGCGCATCAGCAGTGTCGGTGGAATAGGCAATACTGTTAGCAATTTTGTAGCCATTAAAGATGTCGATGCCGATGGCAAGGCGGACCTCTTGGTCGGAGAGCCGGCCTACAGCTCCAATAGGGGCCGAGCTTGTCTTTTCCTCGGTCGAAGTCAAGCAGCTTGGACCAGCCTCGCCGACGGAACAGGCGCCATATCCCTCGCAAGTGCTAACCTCTGTATGGTCGGTAAGACAGCAAATGACTTCTTGGGAAGAAGTGTGGCGATCGGAAACTTCGACGGGTTGGGAAGGCCAGAGATTTTCGCGGCGATTCCGGAGGGAGACGGCCTCAATGACGCCGGCAGCAATACAGGTGAGGTCGGTATCCTCTGGTGGGATCTGCCGACCAATTATTCTAACCTGACGTTTGACGTCAGTCCGGAATTCTGAGGGCTTTCTTGAGACTCAAGAGTGACGGCAAACTTGATTGGGATCTAGCAATGGGCATAGCGAAAGGTAAAAAACTAGCCTCTGAAGCAGATAAAAATCCTAAATCTACAAGGTCTGATGGCATCAAAGGTCTCATGAAGCGGCGCGTAGTGTTTGTTTCCGGTGAGTCCTCGATGGCAGAGGTCGTGACTCAGATGCGAGACCTCAGTATCAGTAGTGTACTTGTAGTAGATCAGCTGCTTGAGGTCGTGGGAATCATCACAGAGCGTGATATTGTTCATAAGTTTACCTTGCTAGAGCTGAAAGGTAAGCTCAATTCTAAGGCCTTTGCCATGATGAATCGACCTGTGATGATGGCCCGTTTAGATCATCTCTATGACGATGTTCGGAAGTATTTTCTGGAGCAAAAAATCAGGCACTTTCCGGTCACCAAAGCTGGTCAAAAAGCAAGCGATATCGTGGGCATGATCACTGTAACTGATATGGCATTGGCCTGGCTCAGCGCAGCTCCTGGGCAACACTTCCTTCCCACGATCAAAAGCCAAATTGTTATCGTTGTCGGCGAAGATAGTAATCGCCAGCTTTATACTAAGCTCTTTAAAGCTCTTTCGATAGAACCACTTGTGCATGCCGATAACGAGATGCTTATAAAGATGGCTATTGAATTAAATATTCCGGCTGTGGTTGATTTAGATGGCTTGGAAATCGAGGAGATTAAGCGCATTCTTGCTCGACTTAAGGGACATGGTTAACTCAGAGTACACCTTCGAATTTTCGAATACGATCTTCGACTTCCCCGTTGAAAATAGGTCGAAAGGCATGTTCTTCGCAGCCGACGATCTCAAACCCTTCTCTAGCGGCGGACGTCAAGTTATGGCCTTGCTTCTCTCAGGTACCGACGATCCGAAAAAAATGGCCGTCTCGCGTCTCGATATCTCAAAGAAGGTCGGTATCGACGATGTAAGAGACGCCAATGGACAGCCCTTGAGCTCAGAGGCTGGAGTCTTAGTTAGCACTACAGTTGGGCAGCTGGTAAAGCAGTTGAGAAGTGAAGTCCCCGAGTTGGGACGTCAGCTTGTGCTGGTTTCAGAAGATCCTTCGGTCGAGACCGCGATCAGCTTCCGTGTGGATCCCACCATTGAAAACCCTGGTGTCGCAAGCTGTGCGGAGTCAGATGTCAACGGCACTTCCATGGCCTGCCGTGTGGTAGTCTGGGTCGGTAGCAAACTGCTATGGCTGTACATCGAAGCCATGAAAGGGATTGGCTTGGTCGCCGATTTCGATCGCGAAGTCAATCTCGTTAACAAAGCCTTTGTCACCCATGAGTTTGGTCATGCCGTGGGGCTCGCTCATAACTTCGGAGGTCTCTACCTCAATAAAGCAGGGGAGCCCGTGATGAGTTCGATTATGGGCTGAGGATGATACGCGGAACTCGAAGCGGCAGACCTCGAAGCAGCTTACGAGTCGGCGCGGAGCACACTTGAATTCTGCCGCTCGCTTATCAAGAGCTGAGCATCTAGACTTTCAGATCATTGATCGACCGTTGCGAGGAGCGAAGAGAGCTCTCGCGGGGCGCTCCCAAGCAAGTGTTGATACACAAAGTGATGGGACATATATCATTAGGCCGAAAAACTTTGTTCTATGTCAGACTAATGAGTTTTTCAGGTTGTCGACTAAGTTCGCTGCAACGATTGATGGGCGGAGCGTTTTAGCAAGAATGGGTTTGGCAATTCACATCACAGCTCCAAATGTTCATGCAGGCAATGAAGGACATTTGACTCTTGAGGTTTACAATCACTCTCCCCGTCCGATAATCCTTAAGCCATGGAGTTCAACAGAAGAGCCGAACTTTCGAATAGCGCAACTTGTTTTTTATCAAGTATACCGTGGATGCGCGGAAAGCTGCCAATTCCATGGCAAACCGAGGCTACCGCTTATTACAATCTTGGGCTTGGAAGGAGACAGTACCTGCTTTTGGAATTCTTTATTATAGCAGTAGGCGGTAAGAAGTTGATCGAGCTCATCAACTTCTATTGGGCTCTTTGGATTCCGATAAACGGCTATCGTTTGATCTATCCAATTGGCGAAGTTTGAAACGCGTGTGTAATATCCTCGGTTGCGGTCCAACGGAGTCTCCTTTACAAGAATCTTTTCCACCCTTGTTATAAAATCCTGCGCAGATGAAATCATTGCCCTCTTTTGCGGATTCCGATAAGCAGAGGCTTTGATCGAAAAACGGTATGTCCACCTGGTTGAGATGTGCTGCCTCTCCTAGTGATCCGAAGCTGGTGGTCTCCCCAATTCCATTCTTGGCAGATAAATGCAGCGAAGAAATCAGAATAAGCCGTCTGATTCTGCCAGCTCATCACTTCGAAATACCTTCGCCATAGCCGCGAATCGATGGATATCCCCAGGTCGCGGAGCGCCTTGCCATCGCGGGTGGAAACCTCGAGCCGACGTTCCGCTGACTGGCCCTGCATGAGGATGGAGCGAGAAGAAGCTGCCGGAACTATCCCCCGATCACTCGGTCTATCGACATAAAGTCACGAAAGCGGATAGCACTGAGATCACTCCTCGGCTTCGGGTTCATCCGGTGGGGTCTTGTCCTTGCCTTTGTTGTCAGACTGGGATTCGGCAGTGAAATAATCCGCCGGGAAAGCCCAAGCATTTAACTCCTCCCAACCCTGTTGATAGGCCAGGACGATTTCAGGGACCTGTACTATATAAAACTGTTCCGTATTGGTTCCACGGAGGGAGGCCTTGGAAAAATTACCTGCACCTGTGAAAATGACTTTGCCGTCAAAGATCATAAATTTATTATGCATCAAGGCGAAGTCCTTTTCATTGGTGTCCAGAAACTTGATCGTCGCTCCTCCTTCTTCTAGGGCGAGGTAGGCATCCACTTCCTGGGGTCCGACCTGCTGGCCGGTGATGGGGCCAATATTTTTCCGCCTGAGAATCGTGTCATCGTCAAAGACAATGGATACTTTGACTCCAGCTTTAATTCGGTTCAAAAGCTTTTCAACGATCGGTAGACTTTGGCCCTCCAGTTTGGTGATCTTATGGGCAGCAATCTGAATCGAAGTCTGGCTGCTATCGATCAGTTCACCCAATCTGTCCACAACCTGCTGGCGCTTTTGAGGTATGGGTGTGGCTAAAAACTGCAGAGATTCGTCTTTAGCAAAGGCAAAGTTCTGCATGCAAAGCTCTTGGGCGCTGATTATTTTAGCTTTGTCTTGGCGAATCTCCAGCTGGTTTTCGATGAGCCGAAGTTTGTCCTTTAGGGATCGATCCTTGGCCTCACCCTGAGCTTCGAGCTGCTGAACTAAAGCATTTTTCTCTTGGGTCAAAGGCAGTCTTTGATCGCCCAGCCGAGCGAGGTTTTCGTGCATCGACTCTCCACCAGATTTTACGGAATCAAGAAAGCATTGGTTAGCCTTGGCCAGTTTATGAGTTACGGGGGCTTCAAACATCAACCAGTTGTCATAGTGAAGACTCGTTCCGCTGCCAGAAAGATTCGCACTTGATGAGGTGAAATAAGTCTTG
>JBGSTX010000290.1:0-14312 GCA_041736305.1 Oligoflexus sp.
AGCGTACGACGGTTTTTGTAGGCCTCAACGAGGGCAGTATCCAAAGGAGATTTTTGATGAACGAGATTCTCAACAAGGTGCAGACTGATTTTAACAAATTGCAGAAGACTCTAGAACGTGAGGGCGAAGTGTTGATATCGAAGATCAGGGATGCAGCTAACAAAGCCGCAAGCAACAAAAGCGTAGTGGCCAAGCGTAAAGAATTCGAAAAAATGGTCGAATCCCAGTTTAAGAAATTCGAACCAGCTCTCGACAAATTCTACAAAGATCTCAAAGTGACGGCCCAAAAATACGGCGTAAATCTCGAGAAGATTGAAGAAGGCGTCAAATCTACGAGCGAAAAGGCCAAGGTCCGCCTCAAGCGTGAACGCACTTCGACTAAGACTAAGGGCGACGCTAAAGACCGTCAAAGCAGTAAGAAAACCAACTCGGCTTCGAAAAAGAAAGCCAGTAAAAAGGGCTAGGATTGGACGGACAGGTACAGGAACTACTCGAGCAAGGCCCAGGGCCTGAGCTCGGTTCTATTCTAGTAGAATGGTTTCAGCACAACCAACGCGAGCTGCCGTGGCGAACGCTTTTTGCGGAGACGCGCGATCCTTTCGCTATCTGGATCTCAGAAATCATGCTGCAGCAGACGACGATTCAGGTTGTTATTCCCGCCTATCGCCGATTTCTCAAGGCGTTTCCCAACGTCCGGGCTTTAGCTGCTGCCGACGAAGATACGGTTCGTTTGGCTTGTCGGGGGCTGGGCTACTACCGTCGCTTTCGTATGATGCACGCCGCAGCGCGTGAGCTCATAGCACGAACTAGGGCGAAAGGTCCTTTTCCCTGGCCTCGCAACTTTGCGGGTTGGCGAGAGTTGCCAGGAGTCGGTGATTACACGGCAGCGGCTGTCGTCTCTATTGCTTTCGGCATTCCTAAGGCAGTGGTCGATGGCAATGTCGAAAGAGTTTTCTGTCGACTTTTCGATCTGCGGGTAGTGCCCGATCCCAAGCTCAAAAAAGTATTTCAAAAAGTCGGCGATCAGCTTATCCCTGCTGATCATCCAGGAGCGTTCAATCAAGGGCTCATGGAACTCGGACAGACGATCTGCACGAAGCAAAAACCTGCTTGCCCAAGCTGCCCTTTGCAGGGCTTTTGCCTCGCTTATGCACGAGGCAGTCAAGCTTTGGCACCTCAGCCGAAGAAAGCACCCGATTATCTTGATGTCGAACTGCACCTACTCGTCATGCGGAGAGACCAGAAGGTAGCGCTGGTTCAAAGGGCGGCTAACGCTCGCTTTTTAGGTGGAACCTTGGGCTTCCCGACTGCCATCGAGGAGGAAGGTGGTAGCCTGCGCTGGGAGACCAAAGGCGACTGGCCCGAACTCAAGAACTCCGAAGCTCTAGGCCTCTTCCAGCATTCAATCACCAAGCACCGCATTTCAGCTCGCGTTCACCAAATCGATATGCCTCTCAAGCTGCCGAGCTTGGTTTGGGTTCCTCTCGAAGATCTCGAAACTCAGCTCCTTTCCAATCTCGACCGTAAAGCTTTGCGCGTCATTCTCAAAAACTCTACGGCATTTGCTCTGGATACGGGCTTTCTCAACTGATTTCCCTTCTCTTTTGGAGTTGTATATGACAAAGGTCCGTTCTTTGCTGACGAGTTTCGCCTTATTCTCCCTGAGTTCTAGTCTCAGCCTAGCCGCCACGGGGGGCCGACTCCTCACCTGCCGCGTTCCCTTCGACTATGATAGCGCCGAAGTTGAGCAAGACTTCGTCGCGCAGTGCATCAAAAATCTGCAGCTCACTTCACGCGATACGCTACAAGTCGTGGCATCGGCAACACCGCAAGGGACTCGTAGCTACAATGAGGCTTTGTCGAAGAAGCGTGCGGAGAATCTCAGCAAGGCCTTTGTCGCCCGCGTTCCCGGACTCGAGGTGCGAGCCATTGCTATTGGTCCTATTCCAAAAAACGGTCTGCTAGCCCAAGCTTCAGCGCCCGAGACTACAACTGGCACCTCAGGTATGACTAAGGAAGCGAGCGCGCCGGGTACTGGCTATTGGAAAGTCGGCCCAAGGTTGGGACGCGATCGGACGTTTATCGAAGAAAAGACCAGCTACTTCGCTCCAGGAGTCGAACTCAGCTACGTGCCGACTCTCGCTAATCCCAATATGTATGCGGAATTTTCTTTGCTGGGCAACGTCTACACCTTCGTCGATAATACGAAAATGACCTCAGTTCACCTGGCGCCTATGCTAGGCTACATTGATCCAGGCAGCGGGATGATCGCCGGTCTTCGCGGTCTGGGTGGTCTCGTGTCGAGCAATGTCACGAAAAGTGATCTGGGCGACGGGGGAGCAGAACTTCGCATCGGCAAGCAAACGCGTCAGTGGACGGCATTTTTAGGAGTCGGCCAGACTCGAATTTTACAACGAGTCGGCGTCGACCTAGGTTACCGTTTCTAAATCAACTGTGTTGAAGCTCGGCAGCGCCTACCATTACGCGCAGTCCGAAGCCGCTGCCGCCGCTACCGTGATAGCCCGTAGCGCTGCAGCTCCAGGCGGTGCCAGCTACATCGAGATGGGCCCATTCACAGCGGTGATCCTTCACAAATTCTCTCAGGAAGAGCCCACCCATGATCGGCCCAGCTTTGACATTGGGTTTGGCGATGTTTTTGTAATCGGCTAGCTGACTCGAGACTTCAGAGTCGAGTTCGGGCCAGAAGGGCAGTTGCCACAAGGGTTCACCGACACGCTCTGCTACGTGCTTGAGATAATCTGCGGTCTTCTGCTCTTTGGTCATCAAACCAGCTCCCGCATGGCCGAGACCGAAGATTACGGCTCCCGTTAGCGTCGCAATATCGATGACGAGATCAGGGTTGAATTTATCCAAGACATAACTCAAAACGTCGGCGAGCACGAGCCGTCCTTCGGCATCGGTATTGAGTATCTCGATGGTCTTACCGTTGTAGGCCTTGACCACGTCGCCAGGTTTTGTCGCCTGCGGACCGAGCATGTTCTCAACAGCTCCCAGCGCACAGACCACGTCGATAGGTGGTTTGACAGCCAGGAAATAATGGGCTGCACCCAAGACAGCGGCAGCTCCAGACATATCATATTTCATTTCTTCGAGACCGGCCGAAGGCTTGATATTGATGCCGCCGGCATCGAAGGTCACGCCTTTGCCAACCAAAGCTAGAGTCTTGCTACTATCGTGGCCCTGGATTCTGATCGTAATCAGTTTCGGCTCACCGTGCGAACCTTGGCCAACGCTGAGAAAAGAGCCCATTCCGAGCTGCTGCATTTCTTTTTTGCCTAGGACCTGCAGGGTAGCATGGCTTTGCTCGAAGAGATCGCGGCTGATCTGAGCGAACTGATCGGGGTCCATGAAATTAGCAGGCGCTTCTTGCATCCACTTGGTAAGAACCAGAGCTTTGGCAAGTTCATGCCGCTTTTTGATCTCAGCTGCTTCTTGGCTCACTACGCTTACGTGCTGCGGTAGCTCGAGATTCGATTTGGATTTAAAGGCTGCACCGTCTTCGAAGCCGATCAGAAAACCTTCGAGGATATCGAGCGCGAGCAACTTATCGCAGCTGGCTATTTGTACGTCTTTGAGTTTGCTCTTAGCGAGAGCCGCGGCAGCATCGAGTCCTAGTTGTCGCGCTAGCTGCACGGGGCCGGTCTTAACACTGCTCTGGGCTAGCAAGAGGAATTTCTTCCCCTCAACGACGAGGCGCAATTGTTTCTCGGCAAGCGTCCAGGACTGAGCTTCCAGTTCCTTTTTCAGTTTTGCTTGCCACTGGCTATCCAGGACGGCGCTGCAAAGCTGCAGCTGGTCGTTCTCATTGCGTACCGAGACGAGATTCCATGCCTGCTCCGAGAGGCCTTTGGCCTGCTCTATTTTCAGCTGACCAAGCCACTGGAAAGACTTGGGCAGGTAATCCTTCCACGAAGAATAAACCAACATGACAAAGTCCTTTCATATTTTAAAGGCCTAAGCCTTATCACAATCGCTTTCAATTTGTCCAATACTCTAACCTAAGCCGAGGCCAGAGCCACGCTGTGATTGACTCATTGCCTTTCATGAGCTGAAAGTTCAATATACTGACCCACTAGAGTGTGTCGCAGATAACGTGTTTTGCAAGGGAGTGTCGCCAAATGAGTTTAATTTCGTTCATCAATGCCCGTGAGATTCTGGATTCCCGTGGAAATCCAACTGTTGAAGTCGAAGTTATGACAGAATCTGGCTACTTTGGCCGTGCTGCTGTTCCATCAGGCGCGTCTACTGGTCAGTACGAAGCCTGCGAACTGCGCGATGGTGACAAAAAGCGTTACCTAGGCAAAGGTGTCTTGAAGGCCGTCGGCAATGTTAAAGACAAAATAGCCCCCAAGCTGCTCGGTCTCGATGTCTGCTCGCAGACAGAAATCGATCACCTTTTGATCGAGCTCGACGGTACGGAAAATAAAACCAATCTCGGCGCTAATGCCATTCTTGGTGTATCTTTGGCGGTAGCCAAAGCAGCTGCCGAATCTGTGGGTCTGCCCCTTTATCGCTACATTGGAGGGGTACACGCGAATCGTCTACCTGTTCCCATGATGAATATCATCAACGGTGGGGCTCACGCGGACAACACGGTCGACTTTCAGGAATTCATGGTCGTTCCCTTCGGCGCGCCGACCTTCCGCGAAAGTCTTCGTTATGGCGTCGAAGTTTTCCATGCTCTGAAATCAGTTTTGAAAGAGAAGAAGTTGAATACCGCGGTCGGTGACGAAGGGGGCTTCGCTCCTGACCTCATCTCCAATAAAGCGGCGCTCGATGTGATTATGGAGGCGATTCAACGCGCCGGGTTCAAACCTGGTGAAGATATCGGTATCGCCTTGGATGTCGCTGCTTCTGAGTTCTTCAAGAACGGAGAGTACCAACTGGTCGGTGAGAAGCGTAATTATGATCGCGAAGGCTTTGTGAAATTCCTGGCTCAGCTGGCAAAGGAATATCCTATCCTCTCGATTGAAGACGGGCTTGATGAAAACGACTGGGAAGGTTTCCGCATGCTTACCAGCGAAATTGGCGAACAGGTCCAAATCGTTGGCGACGATCTCTTCGTAACAAACGTCAATCGTTTGCAAAGGGGAATCGAAGAAAGAGCAGCCAATGCGGTCTTGGTCAAACTCAATCAGATCGGTACTTTGACCGAAACGCTTGACACAATTTCGCTGGCGACTCGATCAGGATACAACAGCATTATCTCCCATCGTTCCGGCGAAACCGAAGATGCAACTATTGCTGATCTAGCGGTTGCTACCGGTTGCGGCCAGATCAAAACAGGTTCTGGGTCTCGAACTGATCGTATCTGTAAATACAACCAGCTGCTGCGTATTGAGGAAGAATTAGGGGCTACTGCCCGCTTCGGCTGAGTTTTCCTCCACATACTCTCTTGCAATTCGGTCTCCGCTTGCCTGAGCGGGGACCGCTTCACGAGAGCGGGGGATGCGCCGCCTCTTCCTCATGATGATGGTCCATCCTACCCGGCCTATCCTTTGTCTTGATAAGATCGACGATGTCTCCTATTGTGCAATGGCTTTCGATGCGGTGACGCAAGGGTTTAGACAGATCGATAGCATAATTGTTCTTGCGTCCTTCCTTGCTCCGATGGATGTAACCATCCTCTTCAAGTTCAGCTACGATCCTTTGCACGGCCCGTTCTGTAATACCGACAGCAGCTGCCACTTCGCGTAGAACATTATCTGGATTTTGGGCCAATAGAATTAGTACATGAGCGTGGTTGGTCATAAAGGTCCAACCAGATCCGTCAGATTTTCTTACTTGTGTCATGGTGCCCCATCCTTTGGTGCCCCTTTGGAGGGTCTGTGAACATTTGATCACTTCCTCACATGCAAGATAACTTAGTCTCCTTCCTATTACGATCCGACAAACATGATTTTTTGTGCAGATAGCTAGAGAGTCACCGGTAGTAATGCCTGCCGTTCTTTCCAAGCGACAGCTACTTTCTTAGAATCTCCTATCGCATCGGCCGTGGCAAGAATGTTTCACGATCTTCGTAGCACAAAACCCGCGGCCCGGCTTTCAGCGCATCTTTTGTGGGGATAAGCTCGTAGAATATTTTGAGGGACCGCGTTCGGCCCAAGCTCAACATCTTTACATTTATACAATTATTATAGGTGGTTATAGATTTTTTTTCACAAATATACAAGAAACTGCACGAGCCTCAAGTTTTCAAACTAAGCAGCCGAAACCTTAGAAGACAGCGATCTTGCTTTTGCAGAGAAGAAAGAAGGCACCTATGGGTGAAAAAACGTTGGTCAGCTTCGTCAACCTCGTCATCGAGATTGAGGCCAGTGCTAAGGCTGTTCACTATACTGTCAAAGGTGAAATTGACGAAAACTTTCGTCAGAAGGAAGTTCCGCGCCTTGGCCGGGAGGAGATTCACCTCCACCTGCGTGAAGTCGGCAATTTCAACTCCTGTGGTATCCGGGAATGGATTCATCTCATAAATGACCTATCGCGGCTCGGTTCTCTTTCCTTTCATGAATGTAGCGTTTCAGCTATCGACCAAATAAACATGGTGCCGAGTTCTCTCGGTGGTGGAACGGTTCATTCGTTTCACGCTCCTTATTACTGTCAGTGCGGACGTGAGCACACCAAACTCATCCACGTCCTTGAGCATGAATCGCAGTTGAAGGAGCTGCAAGCTCCTCAATTCAAATGCCAATGTGGGCAGGTTTTGGAATTTGATGCGTTGGAAGAAAGTTACTTCCAATTCTTGATCGCCTTACCTCGAGCTGGATAGTTCGAAAGAGGAGAGACTGGGCATGGATGCTCTGGTCAAAACGGCAATCGAATCTCTCGTTAAGAAAATCCTACCTTCGCTCAAGCAAGAATTGAGCGCTGCGCTGGCGCAATCGTCTGAACGTCCTTCTGCTGAGCTGCAATATCTCCTCACTGAAAGCCGAGGGCTACTCGACCTTCTTCAGACTTGGTGCCCCCAATCTACCCAAGCTTCCCCTAAGAATACGCTTTCACCGGCGGCGGAAGACTTGAGCGATGACGAAGCCATGATGCTCATGGCTGATATGGGCGAGGCTCCCAAAGCTCCTAAGTCGTCTGGTTCCGACGACGATGAGTTGAGCGAAGACGAAGCCCAAGCTCTACTGATGGAACTGGAGACGCCCGCACCCAAGGCTAAGCTCGCTGCTGCGGCAGCTCCTGCCAAAGCCAAAGCGGGACCTATGGAAAATGACGAAGCCTCTCGTTTGCTAGCTGAAATGGATGCACCCCTGCCTGCAAAAGCGGGAGCGATGGAAGATGACGAAACCTCTCGCTTACTAGCTGAAATGGATGCGCCGCTGCCTGCAAAAGCGAAATCTATGGACGATGATGAAGCGTCTCGACTCCTCGCTGAAATGGATGACCCCGTGCCGGCTCCTGCCGCCAAAGCCAGCGTAGCTGCTCCCGCAGCTCCTCCGCCGGTGGCCGCTGCCGTATCAGCCGCTGATGAAGAGGAACTCAAAGAAATTCCAGAGTGGGAAGCCAACGACTTCCAATCTGATCCCTCGATGCTGAACGACTTTATCACCAATGCCGATGAACTCATGCAGACTGTGGATGAAGCTATTCTCCGGCTCGAGCAGGAGCCTGGAAACAAGAGCATTATCGAAGAAATTTTCCGTGCAGCCCATACCCTCAAGGGTGGCTCAGGAATGTTCGGTTTCAAGGGCATAGAGCGCGTCATGCACCGCATGGAAAACCTCTTCGACCTGATCCGTAAAGACAAACTAGTGCCGAATTCAGATATCATCGATACGGTTTTCCAAGGTATCGACCTCCTGAGGACGCTGCTCAAAGCGATTAAAGACGGTAAACCCTCAGGTGTGCTCACCGCTCCCGTGGTCTATGCTCTCAGTCAGGCGGCTAAAGGCAAGGCTATGGCCAAGGGCAGTGTCAAAGCTCCAGCAGCTGCCTCTGAGGCCGCTCTAGCGCCAACAGCCGTGCGCACCGAAGCTAAAGACTCGCCAGAGAAGAAAGAGGATCCGGGTAAGAAAAAAGAACAATCGACTATCCGGGTCGACCTCGAGAGACTGGACGTGCTCGTCAATCTAGTCGGTGAACTTGTCATCGACCGCACGCGTTTTGCGAGTATCGAGGAAGAGCTCCGCACCAATCATCCGCAAATCAAGCTCGGCAGCAGCTTCTCTGAGACTGTCCAGCTCTTCGGCCGCCATATGAATGAGATTCAGGACATAATCATGAAAGTGAGGATGGTCCCGATTGGCAACGCTTTCAATAAATTTACCCGCGTCGTGCGCGATTTAGCTCGCTCCCTCGATAAGAAGATCGATCTCGTCATCAACGGCGAAGCCGCTGAGCTGGATAAGACTTTAGTCGAACAAATCGGGGATCCGCTGATTCACCTGATTAGAAATTCCTGTGACCACGGTATAGAAATACCTGAAAATCGTGTTAAGCAAGGCAAGGATCCGACGGGCCGCATCTTCCTGTCTGCTTTCCAAGAAGGTAATCAAATCGTCATCAAAATCGAAGACGACGGCAAGGGGATGGATCCGCAGTGGATTCGGCGCAAGGCCATAGAAAAGGGCCTAGTGAGTGAAGAAGAGCAGATGTCAAATCGGGATATTCTGAATCTGATCTTTGAGCCCGGATTTTCTACCGCGGAAAAAGTCACCAACATCAGCGGCCGCGGTGTTGGTATGGACGTTGTAAAAAAGCAGATTCAAAAGCTCAAGGGTGTAATCGAACTCGACAGTGCTGCTGGCAAGGGAACGACGACGACGATCCGCCTACCGCTGACTTTGGCGATAGTGCAGAGTCTGCTGGTCCGCTCGCGCGGCGAGACCTTCGCTATACCCCTCGGTACAGTTATCGAGTCGATCCGTATATCACCTCGCGATATTCAACGCATCGGCGATGTCGAAATCTATCGCTTGCGTGATACAGTCTTACCCCTCGTGCATTTGGATGAAGCGATGAATCTGGCTTCGCAGGAGGGCAGCGTGTCTGATCTGCTCAAGCAGCGCCAGGTCTCCCGACGTACACGGATAAAGACCGACCGTCTATTTGTGGTCGTCGTCGGACAGGCCGACCGTCCTACTGGTATAGTCGTGGATCAGCTCTTAAATCAGCAAGAAATGGTTATCAAGTCGATGGGTCCTCTGATGAAGAATATTCCATGTATCGCCGGCGGAGCCGTACTCGGCCACGGAGAAGTTGTTTTAGTTCTCGATATACCTGAACTAGAGGCCGTAAGCCGCGGCCGTGGACGCGGTCAAGCCGCATAGGAGCACCGTGATGTCCTCGCATTTTCCGCAGTCTCAAGATAAGAATCGGCGAGAATATAGCATGTTCTCTATCCGCGGCGACCTCGATGGCGGCAAGGCGAGCCAAGATTTTGCCAATATTCGGCAGTTTATCGGGCTTTTGATCGGCAAGGAGGAATTTCTGCTGCCGATAGAAGTTACCAACGAAATTATCATGATGAACCAGCTGACCTTTGTCCCGCGCGCCCCGCGCTTCATCGAAGGTGTCATCAATCTCCGTGGGACTATCATGCCGGCGATCAATCTGCGTCGGATGATGAACATGCCCAATGAGATGCCTACCTCGCAGAGTCGCATTATCATCGCTCACAGCGAAGAAGTTATGGTCGGCTTGATTGTAGACGGTATCACCTATGTGATTTCTGTGGGTGCGGAACAGCTGCAGCAGCAGTCGCTACCTAACAAGGGTACGGGCGCCGAGCTGATTTCTTGGATCAGCAAGCGAGGCACCCAGGTCAATGGCGTATTCGACATCGCCAAGGTTTTGGCCGAAACTGGTATCAATTTTCAAGCCCAAAATGAGGAGCATGAGGCTGTTGGCTGAATGCCGGATGCAACCCAGTTTTTTTTCCCTGCTTTTTCTTACGAATCCTCCGAACAATCCCAGCCAAGATTACCCATTCAGGTTTCGCGAGCCGCGAAGGCTTTTTGCGGCACATTTATCGCAACGCTGAGTTCTGTGGCCATCCATCTGCTTATGTTATAAAACCTGCCAGCGTCTTGACGGTCAAAAACGCAGGATCAATCACCAAGAACAGACTGGACCCCCATATTCATGCAACACTACCCGAAACTCCTCGAAACCTGGCATCGCGTCCACTTGTACTCATCTTCATGCAGCGTCCTTGGTTGGGATCAGAATTGTGTTATGCCCCCTGCCGCTGCGGCCTTCCGCGGGGAGCAGATCGGCTTTCTATCACAGCTTGCCCATCAAGAGATGTCGAGTGACGCCTACGAGACTCTGCTCAAAAAGTCTTTTGACGAAGTGGCCGAACTAGGCAGTTTGGATCCCCGCCGCCGTAACGTGGAGCGAGCGCTCCGTTTGCTGAAACGAGAGAAAAGTCTCAGTGCTGAACTGGTTAATGACTGGAGCCGCGCGACAGTCGAAGGACAGACCGCCTGGGAAGAAGCCAAGCAGAAGAGAGATTTTTCTCTCTTCAAGAAGCCTTTGCAGAAAATTATCGCACTTTCTCTGCAAAGGGCCGAACTCTTTGGCTATGAGAAAACTCCCTACGACGCTCTCCTACCCGACTACGAGTGGGGTTTCGATTCGCAAAAGCTCGACGAAATCTTTGTACCGCTCCAAGCCGGCCTCACGGCTCTCCTTCGCTCTTGCCAGAAGCGAGATGATATTAGCTTCCGTGAGCTTGGAACCGGCTTCAGCCCGGCGCTGCAGGAGCAACTCGGTCGCGAGCTAGCTCTGTCTCTAGGATTTGGGTTTGACGATGGCGTCTTGCTTACTTCATCTCATCCCTTTAGCACGACACTAGGGCCGCGGGATTTTCGCATTACTACGCGCTATTCTGAAAAAGACTTCCTCTCATCGTTCTCCGCGGTCGCGCATGAAGTAGGACACTCACTCTACGAGCGAGGTCTACCCCAAGAGTATCTGGGACAACCTGTAGGCTCGGCTTCTTCGGCCGGCATACACGAATCACAGTCGCTTTTCTGGGAGAAACGCATTGCCCAAAGTCAGCCTTTTCTCAAGGCGTGGACCAGCAAGTTCAGACAGGCTTTTCCCGAACAGCTCGCTAAGCTGAGCGGCGATGATCTCTATCGCCAGGCTAATCGCGTCAGATCCAGCTTAATTCGCGTCGATGCCGATGAGGTGAGCTACAGCCTGCACATCATCATTCGCTATGAGCTGGAGAAGGCTCTGATCAACGAACGCTTGCCGCTTGATGAGCTGCCCCAGCTTTGGAACGAGAAGTACCAATCCTATCTGGGAATCACCCCCTCGCATCTCGGCGAAGGCTGCCTGCAAGATATCCACTGGTCCTGTGGGTCTTTCGGCTATTTCCCATCCTATGCCCTGGGCCACCTCTTTTCAGCTCAGTTCGCCGAGGCCATGGAGAAGGATCTGGGCTCGCTCGACAGGAGGATTGAAGCTCAGGACTTCGGCCGCATCCGCCAGTGGCTTAAGGACAAGATTCATAGCCGTGGTGCAAGCTTTGATTCGCAAGACTTAATCAGAGAAGTCAGCGGAAGAGAGCTGTCCATCGAACCATTCATGATCTACTTGCAGCAAAAGGTCGGGACCGTTTATCAGTGAGCTGAGGCGCTTGTGAATAATCTTTTTCGACTATATACGGGAGCTGCGAGCTCGGCTGGGCTAAAATCCACCCGCGGGTTCAATGCCCAGATTTTTTTGCGCCTTTGATAGCCTAGGAACGGATTTCTACTGCTGAATGAGGGCACAAATGAAATAATCATGACGGAGAAGCACCCACATCTATGGAGTGTTCGACATTGTCAAAGTTTCGGCAGAAGCTGGCTTCGATTTTCAAGCTCAGAAGGAGCAGCACTAGGCTGTCGCTCCTCTTCCCAGCTTTTCTTCCTTTAACTGCCTTACTCTTGCTCTTATTGTCCCTAGAAAGTGCAGCTGCTGAAAAGGCGCCTCCTCCACGTAAATCCCCTACGCCATCGGTAGCAGCTCCAGCAGCTCCCTCGCTTATACTGAGCTCAAGCAGCAAGGACTTGAGCCTTCTGCAAGACGGAATCCTCTCGGCCATCAGTCCTGGCAAAGCCCTCCCCCTTCGCGTTGGCCTCAACGAACTCATGGTGACGGCACCGGGGTATGGGATTCGCAAGCTCAGGATCTGGTTGAAAGAGGGCGAGCAACGGACCCTAGACGTCGCCCTCCAGAAAACAGTCAATCCTCTCGACCCAATCTGGGCCTCAGCGGAAAAGCCGATACCAAGCAAGCAGCTCAGCAAGAAACTGAGCGTCTGCGCGTGGTTTCGCAGTAAAAGCAAAAAAGCTGATATCTGCCCGCGACAGACTTGGCTGGAGGACATCCTCTTTGTCGAACCCGGCCTCTTCCCCTTTGACGAGATGCAAAGTCTGGCTGACAGCAAAGAGCTGACCCAATACAGGAGCCTCGTCAATCAGGTCTTCGACCCCAACCCTGAAGTCACGGCAAAAATCGAGGACTTTTACACTCAACGCGGCCAGCTGAAAGCGGTCAAGCAGCTAACCACTATGCGCAGCTTCTTTCAGGGCGACTGCCCACGGGTCCACGCTCTCTATGTAGAAGCTCTGCAGGTCATGGAAGATCCTTCTGCCATCGCGTTGTTCAAAGGCTTCTGTGCTGAGTTCAGGAATAAAGACAGCGGCCTTGAAAATCTCATCAAATCGAGCAAAGCGCCGGCCCCCTATCTCTACTACCACCTAGGCCGCATGCTCCTTCCGAAATCCGCGAGTAAAGCCCTGGAAATTGCCAACACCTGCCTGAAGTCTAATCGCTTCGACCTCGGTTGCCAGGAGCTCGCCTTGATGGCCTCCGCTATTGAAAACCCCACAGGTCCAGATCTTAAGGTGCAGCGTTTTACTATTGAAGATGGTGCTTTCCGTACCCTGCTCACGCTCGAGACGACGGTACCTAAGGCTCAGTATGAGCAGGCTTTCTTCTCGGTTATTCCGCTTCTCAACACCTATCCCCAGAGCTTGGAGCTCTACCTCTACCTAGCGTGGATAAACGCGGCTGAAAAGCTGTCTGGAGGTTCAGGCTACATTGATCGAAAGTTTGACGTCAGCGCGATTCTGGGCGGACCAACTCTTGAGAAGATAATCGAAGACCTCGAAAAATTCGGCTTTTCATCTCTCTTAGCACCGATCTACCGTCTAAAAATTCGGCGCGATCCAAGTGATCCCAACCTCTGGATCCGCCTTATCCGGGCTTACTCCCAAGCGGGTAACTGTGAGGAAGTCCTGAGCAGCTTTAAGGATGGGGCGCAGGTTCTCCCTCGCTTCAATGCTTCTCTCCTACAGACCCAGGCCGCCTGCCTAGTCGAGCTGAAGCGTTTCGAGGAGGCAGCAGAAAGCTACCAGAAGATCTTGGAACTCAAACCCGGTGCATGGTCAAGTCCCTACAACCTAGCCACAGTCTACGAAAGGCTCAATCGCAGTCCTGAAGCACTGCTGCTTTACAAGAAGGCTCTCGAGCTGCAGCCCACGCCCGAAATCAAAGATGATATTCAGTTTAGGCTCCTAGATCTCGAGAAAAATCTGGGTACCGAAGCAGATACACCATAGGCAGTTCCTGCCCAATCGCACTCGCCACCTTCCGCGTAGAATGGACATAAAGCGATCACAATCGACTAGCTTGCTCTGCAGGCAAAGAGATTTTTCGCTTTGCTCAGCCCAAATTGAGATACAGCTGAATAGGGCTGATCTTATGGGCAATGCCAATCTCTTTTTTTACTGAGCACATTAAGGATCGAAAGTGTTCGATACCTAATGTTCCATAAGCTCACACTCTTGAGGAGAGTTACATGCGCATTCATTTTCTCGCCCTGACTTCACTTACTGCCTTGTCGCTGGCCACTGGATGTAAAGAGACTTCCAGTACTGGCGAAGGCGCAGCTGTCTATGCAGCAGATGCTGCAAAAGTAGCCTCTGGCGAAGAGGTACTCTTTAGTGCGAACAGTGTGCCGGCCCCTCAGCCTTCACCAAAGGCACGCGAAGGTGACCTCGATGGCAGTAAGTTCAAACTCGGGGAAGGCTTTCCCCGCGAACGCGTTGGTGAATTTCAGACTCCGGGCAGCGATTTAACCGGAACTCCCAGAGATTTGCAAGGCATCTGGTGGATGGACGGGAATCCCCTCCCCGACGAAACCATCTCGTTTGCAAAAGCGGACTTTACTCAGGAAAAGCCGCTCTTCGCCGTCTTCGGCGAAAATAACTTCAGCTTCCACGCTGGCGCTAACGGTACAGCTGACTTTCCTCAGGGTGACAGAGATTACAAGGCCGGCGAAG
>JBGSTX010000299.1:0-11374 GCA_041736305.1 Oligoflexus sp.
GTCACGGACGCCGCGCTAATCTTCTTACCGATTATACCTTCGCCCTCTGGAAAGGTGAGCAACTTGTCCCCTTTGCCAAAGCCTATTCCGGTCTTACCGATGTCGAAATACTCGAGCTCGATCGCTGGATTAAAAGTCACACCCGCGAACGCTTCGGCCCTGTTCGCTCCGTCGAACCGCTGCGCGTCTTCGAAATTGCTTTCGAAGGCATAGCGATCTCGAAACGACACAAGGCGGGTATAGCCGTGCGTTTTCCCCGCATTCTGCGCGAGCGGTTCGATAAGAAAGCTGCGGATGCCGATACCGTGGCGAAAGCCCAGGAGTTGATCGATGGCGCAAACCCCTAGAAAAAGAGCGTCGAAAGCAGTCCTTCCACCCCGCCGCTGGACCCCGGAGGAAGGCCGTAAGCTCATCGAAGGCTGGTTCGCGAGCAAATCCTGGCAGATCCTGGAGCATCAGCAAAAAACTTGGCAGGCTATCGCGAGCGGGCGCAGCGGAATTTTACAGATGCCGACGGGGAGCGGCAAGACCTATGCCTCCTTCCTCGGCTTTCTTCCTGAGCTAGGCAGCGGTGAAACCGGCCTGCGTCTCCTCTATATTACGCCTCTGCGCGCTCTAGCTCGCGATATAG
Source organism: Oligoflexus sp. (assembly GCA_041736305.1). Taxonomy (GTDB): domain Bacteria; phylum Bdellovibrionota_B; class Oligoflexia; order Oligoflexales; family Oligoflexaceae; genus Oligoflexus. The sequence continues at coordinate 632 of JBGSTX010000299.1, forward strand.
AATTAGCTCTGCAAGAACCCTGTCGCGAACTCGGTCTCGATCTCCGGGTCGAGAGCCGCACAGGAGATAGCTCTCAGGCCCTGCGCCGCCGCCAGAAGAACGAGCTGCCGCATATTTTGATTACGACTCCAGAGTCACTCGCTTTGCTTCTGACCTATGCGAATGCAGCCAGCGATTTTGCTCGGGTCAAAGCTTGTATCATCGATGAATGGCACGAGCTCCTCGGCAGCAAACGTGGCTCACTGCTTGAACTCACGATGACGCGCCTTCGCAGTTTTGCACCCGGACTGCGGACCTGGGCACTGAGCGCGACTCTACCGAATCTTAAAGAAGCGGCTGCGACCGCTTGCGGTGTAGCTAGCGAGGTCGAGATTCTTTCTCTCGGCGCCGGACGTCCGATCGCGCTTAGCACTATCATGCCCACTGAATCCTATCGCTTGCCCGACGCCGGACGGATTGGACTGGCGATGGTTCCGCAGGTGCTCGAGGCTCTCGATCTACGTTTTTCAACGTTGATTTTTACCAATACGCGAGCCCAGGCTGAGCTCTGGTACGAAGCTCTGGCGATGAGTCGCCCGGAATGGGATAAAGCTCTTGCCCTGCATCACGGCTCTCTGCACCTCGAAGTCCGAGAGGCTGTTGAGCGAGGCGTGAAAGAAGGCCAAGTTCGCATCGTAGTCTGTACCTCGACCCTCGACCTTGGCGTTGATTTTCCTGAAGTGGACCGCGTCATCCAAATTGGTTCCCCAAAGCGGATCAGCCGCCTCGTGCAGCGGGCAGGACGCTCGGGTCACTCGCCTCAGCAGAAAGCTCAACTCGCTCTGGTGCCGACCATGGGCCTAGAACTCTTCGAATTCCTCGCCTGCCGGCGAGCTCTAGCCCAGGGTCTCATGGAAAACCGCTGTCCTTTGCGGCAACCCCTCGATGTACTGATTCAACATCTGGTGAGCTCGGCTTTGGGTGGAGGTTTTGTAGCAGACGAGCTTTATAACGAGATCAGACTCAGCTATAGCTATCACCATCTCACGCGTGAGGTTTTCGACTGGGCCCTGCAGTTCGTAGTCGAAGGAGGAGGAACGCTGAAGGCCTATCCCCAGTACTGCAAGGTCGTGCTGGAAGATGGCGTGTTTCGAGTTACGGATCGAACTATAAGCATCCGCCACCGACAGAATATCGGAACCATCCTTTCTGAATCTTCGATCGCTGTGAAGCTAGGCAGACGACTGCTTGGCAATATCGACGAGCAATTTATCGGTAGGTTGCGCAAAGGTGAGCGCTTTCTCTTCGCGGGCCGTTGGCTCGAGCTCATTTCCCTCAAAGACCTTACGGCCTACACGCGTCTCGCCAAGACTGCAAAAGATGGGCTGACCCCAAGTTGGGGTGGTAGCCGACTGCCATGGTCGAATGTTTTAAGTGCCTCTCTGCGCTCGCTACTCGATGAACTGCATGCTCCAGCAAGTTCTTGGCGCGAGCCTGAATTTGCTGCCCTACTGCCGATTATCGAAGAGCAGCAGAGGGTCTCTCTTTGGCCCTGCTCCGGGGAGCTCTTAGCCGAGCTTCTCTCCAGCCGGGAGGGACAGCATCTATTCATTTTTCCATTTGAAGGACAGGCGGTTCACGAGGGAATAGCAGCTCTCCTCAGCTACCGAGTCTCCTGCCGATTTCCGGCTAGCTATGCTGTCGCAGCTAACGATTATGGCTTTGAGCTACTCAGCTCCGTTAGCATTCCCTGGAACGAAGAGCTTCTGCTCGAGCTTTTGAGCCCGCAAAATCTAGAAGTGGATCTCCGAGCCTCCCTCAATCATTCTGAACTCGCCAAGCGTCGTTTCCGCGCCATCGCCCGGATAGCCGGTCTCGTCATTCAGAATCTACCAGGCCGTAAGCATAACAACTTCCAGCTTCAGAGTAGTAGCTCTCTGCTATTCGATGTGTTCCAGCGCTTTGATCCTGAGAATCTTCTCCTGAGGCAGGCGGAAGAAGAAGTCAGCGAGCAGCAGTTTGAGATGGAGCGACTGACGGCAACACTCGCGAGACTTGCAAGCAGCCCGCAGCTCTGGACTCATCCTGAAACCTTTTCACCTCTCGGTCTGCCCATCCACCGCGAGCGGGTAAGTCTCAGACAATCGAGCGAAAGCCCGCTGCAGCGAATTGAAAGGATGAAAAATTCATGGTCTGTACAAGGCAAATCGAGGGGGAAACCATCACGCTATGCCCAGAAAAAGCGGTCTACTGGGCAGGACGCAAGACCCTGATGGTGGCCGACCTCCACTGGGGAAAGGCCGAAATATTTCAGCAAGCCGGTATACCTGTTAGCAGCCAGACTCTCGACGAGGACCTCGCTATCCTTGGGCGTCTCATTAGAGACAGCGGCGCCGAAAAGGTGCTCTTGCTTGGGGATCTGATTCACGGTAAGTCTGGTCTTACGACGGATCTCAAAGAGAGAGTCAGTAGATGGCGGCAATCGATAGACGCGAAATTGACTCTGATCGCCGGCAATCATGATCGACACGTGGCTGCATTGCCCCCAAGCTGGGATATGGAAATTCTTCGTGAAAGCTATGATGAAGGCCCCTTTCACTTCGCACATCATCCAGCCGAGGAGCCTGGCCGTTACACCTGGTGCGGCCACCTACACCCGACCGTAGTACTCGGGCGCCGGCTCGACCGTATGCGCCTCGCTTGCTTTTGGCTGCAGCCTCGCTGTGGGGTTCTACCCTCCTTCGGCAGCTTTACCGGTGGGGCTGTAATTCGTCCAGGTTCGAAAGATCAGGTTTACGCCATCGCCGAAGAGCAGGTGATCGCCTTACATCGTGAGGAAGACGCATGGAAAAACCAAACTCACTGAAAGATGCTTACGGACTCCATTGGTTTTGTCGCGATCTGCGTATTCTAGGCAACGCTGGACTTGAGTGGAACCATAGGGAGTTCCACGGTAGAGTGCTCGGGATCTACTGCTGGCAGAATGCGGAATCCAGCAGCGAGGGCTATCCAGCCAATCAAAATCTCTTTCTCTTAGAAACTTTGGCTGCGCTCAAGAGCGAGCTTGAGCAGCGAGGCTCGGGACTGCTCTTCTTCGAAGCCAGTCCCAGCGACGCCTTTAAGCAGCTACTGCAAAAATTGGAAGGGCGGCGGCTCCCAGCAGCTATCTCTTGGAACCGTTGCTACGAACCCAGTGCTCTCCGCGACGAGGAAGCCATCCGTGAGCTGCTCACCGCCCGTGGTATCGTTCCCCACAGCGAGCGAGACCAGCTGCTTATCGAGCCCCACGAAATTTTTAAGGAAAGTAATAAGCGGCAGCCCTATCAGGTTTATACGCCCTTTCGCAAGCAGTGGATGAAAGCTTTCCAGACCGGCGATGTAACAGAACGAGTTGCCCGGCAAAAAAAGGCCTTGCGCCGGCGCGCGTCTGCACAAGCTGACTTCGGTCTCACCGGACCCGAGCTTCTCACGGCGCCTTTCTACGAGGCATCTTCGCAGCGCTTAGCGAATGCCATCGAAAAGCTACGAGCTAGAGTGAGTATAACTCTGCCTTCAGCTGGACATAAATCGGCTCTCCTCCAAGTAAAGGCCTTCGCCAAGAGCCTGGATGCCTATCACGAGCAACGCGACATTCCGAGCATCGGAGGCACCTCGCGCTTCTCGGCCTATCTCAACAATGGCTCTCTGACCATCGATCAGGTTATTGCTTCCTATGATCTGGGAGCTGCTGAAGAGGCCGATAGTGCTCGTCATAAATTCTTCGGTGAATTGATCTGGCGGGAATTTTACTACTATATACTGAGCCGTTTTCCCTACGTTGAGCTCGAGTCATTTAACTCGCGCTACCGCTCGATGCGCTGGGATAATCGCGAAGATTGGTTCACCCGTTGGAAGGAAGGCCAGACCGGCTACCCTATAGTCGACGCCGGCATGCGCGAACTCCTAGAAACCGGTTGGATGCACAATCGCGTCCGCATGATCGTGGCCTCTTTTCTCTGCAAAGATCTACTGATTGACTGGCGCTGGGGTGAGAAACATTTCCTAGAGCATCTTATCGATGGCGATCCTGCCTTAAATAATGGTGGCTGGCAGTGGGCAGCTTCGACTGGCTGTGATCCTCAGCCTTATTTTCGGATCTTTAACCCCGAACTTCAGAGTCAAAAATTTGATCCGGAAGGCCTCTATATCAAGCGCTTCGTACCAGAACTTATGCATTTGAGTCCCAAACGCATCCATGCACCTGATAAGAAAGAACGAGGCTCGCGTTATCCCCTACCTCTGGTCGATCACGCGGCTCAGAAGCCCAAGGCACTGGCTCTCTATAAAAGCTCGGGAACCTTGGCCAAATAATGCAGAAATCTTAGACGCGTGGCTGCAGATGCGAGTGATAGGAGAGTTTGACCTTCCAGGCAAGATACTGAAGTCCGAGCAAGAGATCCAGAATCGTCTCACGCATGATGCGGCGCATAAGTAATCCTCCCTCGTTATCCGTCTCAATCTATAAGTTCGGTTTAAGACGGGGAGGCGACTTTCGCAAGCAAAAATGGAAGCAGCGCACTTGAAAAATCATACATTTCTGTTTTAAATCTGCAGCTCCTGGCCGAGTCCGAGCGTGATGGTAGCCCGGTGCAGATTTTCACCTGTTTGTAGAAGTTTAAGTAGCTCATAACTTAGATCGATCGAGAAATAAGGCTGGATGCGCGCTGAGCCTGAAGCCCACCGCTGCCGGTAGGAGCTGGTCCAGATCAGAGCCTGTCTTTCCCCATCACTACGCGCTCCGAGGACAGTCTCCTGCAGATTAAGACCTAACTCTGTCGCATCTTCACGATTCCGCCGCAGCTCTAGCCTTTGCTGGATGTCGCTGGCCCGATTCAAGCGGTAACTGCTCGTGGCTGTGGTGCTTAGATTATCTACTTTTGCGCCGATGAAACGCTGCTCATCCTTTACGACTAAAAGCGACCAGCGGCTTCTACCGGTTTGAAAATTCCAAGCTAAGGAACTCTGTATCGTGTACTGCTGCTCCGTATCGAACAAGAGATTTTCGGCCGTATAGCTCGTATAGTAGCGGAGAAGATCAACTTCCTTGCTGACACTTAGAACCAAATTGCTCCGCGGGCTGATAAGATAGTTGAGCGAAAGTGCCCCATAACCCTGGCCTTGGGTATCGAGGGCTCCCTGTTCGCGAAGCAGAGAAAACTGGGCCTCCCAACCTAAACGCCCGTCTGGGCTTCTCGCTAAAGTGAGTCCAGGACCCTCAACCTGCCGCCTTTCCCCATCGGTAAACGAGGTCCGCAAGACCTGGTAGCCAAGCCCTAGACGGAAACGCGGACTCACGGCTGAGCTGATGAAGGAATTGAGTGATTCGAGATCCTGCCGACGAGTCCTACCCCCTGGATCATCGCTCAGTAGATCATTGAAACTCAGTTGATAAGCCTGTCCGTTCGTATCCCAGCTGATGCGGCTCCATCGCTTGCTGAAACCCGCACCAACGCCCACCAGCTCAGTCACATCTTTGCGTCGCGTATCGAGTCGATAATCGTTGCGTCGAGCTTGAGTACTGAACAGGAGATCGAGGGTAGGCGTCGCCCGGTAGGTATCGGCTAGATCGAAGTCGATGCCCCATTCCTGACTTCGTTCGATCGCCTCACCAGGTGTAGCTGCCGTCGTTCCATCGACAGGCGCGAGGAGATACTGTGCTTCGAGATCCTGGAAAGCAGCACTGCCCTTGAAGAGCGAAGCGTTGAGTCCGAGTGTGAGGGTAAGCTGGTGATCTGCGATCCGGCGCTGCCATACGCTGTCAGCACTCAGCTGGGCGAAGTGATCACTCTGCTTCCCAAGTCCAAGAGTCCAGTTAAGATTCTGCTGCTGACTTCTGCCTTCGGCCTGGCGATTGCGATTGAACTGCGCACGGTCTAAGAAAAAAAGGACATCTTCGCCCTCAGAGGGACTATCCCTCCAGAAACGAGCGTTCCAGACGGCATTACTGTGATCAAAGCGTCTTTGTACAGTTTCACGCTCGATCACTAGGGCCTGCGCGCCGGCCAGCGGCGCTCCCGTGAACAGTCCGAGCCAAAGCCATCGCTGCAAAAGTCGGCTACCCACAGGCAAATTTCCCATATCCTGGCATGCATAAATTCGAGGAATTCGTAGTATTATAGGGTTGCCTGATTCGAATAGCAACACGACCTTACCAAGCCCATGAGGTGCCTCGTGCCATCGCTTCCCAATACATCTCTCTGGCAAGGGGAGAGCCCACGGGCTTCGCTGCGCTGGTCCCTCTTTCTCTTGGCCTTGGCGGCGCTCGCTTCCTCCCTGCTTTTTATCAAGTACGTAGGTCAACCTATCTGCCTCGCACCGCTCTTGCTTTTTGCAGGATGGCGCTTGCTTCCCCTACTCGGTGAGCGGGCTGATCAGAGAATTTTCATTGGTTTTATGGTGCTATGCCTGGGGATCGACGATATGTCTCAGGTCGCTTGGGGTCGTAACGTAGACATCCTGACAGAAGAGCTCGGAGTGATCCTCTTCAAATCCTTCGGTCTCACAGGAATGGAATATTTTGCAATTGGGTTCAGCCTCTGGCTGGTTTTAGCGCGCTCGCGGCAGCACATCATGCTGTGGATGCGAGAGGACGTAATCAAGATAGTAGCTCTAGCTTCAAGCATCTTCATTGCCAGTACGCTGGCTGGCATCTACGGCCTCAGTACCGGTGCCGACTTCAACACCTACCTGATTCAAACTCGTTTTCTTCATATCCTGCCCTTCTGGGTTTTTATAGGCTTTGTTCTCTTCCGCGATGTGGAGTTTGTCCAGCGTTTAATCTTTTGGATAACTCTCCTGGTCGTGCTCAAATCTCTCCAAGCCGTCCTCGTCTACCTTATCTATCGCTCTCAGTTTGCAGAAGCTGAATATCTGATTGATCACTATTTTTCGGCTTATTCGGTGATCGCTTCCGTCGCTCTCATTGGCTACTTTATGGAATCGCGCAGTCCCCTCATCAAAGTCCTCATCGCTGTGAGCAGCCTCACGGTTCTGACCGCCTATATTCTCAACGATCGTCGAACTTCATACGTCGGCGTGGGCCTGGCGGCTATGCTGCTTCCCGCTTTGATACCCGCTGCTTGGTTGCGTCGTCATGCCCCCAAACTGCTTTTCAGCGGAGGCTTGGCTCTGGCCTTCATCGGGGCAACCTGGCCCCTGCCGCCCCCCATTGGCTTTGTCGGAGCTACCATTCGCTCATTCGGTAGCGAAGACGGCACCGAAGGACCGAGCTATCGTGACCTTGAAAACGCCAATCTCTTCGGTGCTGCTGCCTCGAGTCCATTGACGGGAATTGGCTATGGAAAGGAATTCACCGAGACTTACCAGATGCCCGATATTTCGTTCGTTTATGCGCGCTATCGCATGCTGCCGCATAATCTCTTTTTAGCTTCTTGGGGATTCGGCGGCCCGTTGACGGTGGCCGCGACCAGTCTTATCTTTGTAACGATGATCTGGCTAGCTGGTAGGCTGATTCGAGAGGGTTGGCAAACTCCCTTCGCCTTCTGTGGCATCATAGCTCTCTTCTATGCCCTGCAGTATTTTTCTTATACTTTTGGCGATATCGGCCTCCAAATCAATAGGAACCAGATGTTTGCCGGTCTCTTCCTCGGGGGTAGCTTCCGACTCCTCCAGTGCCTCCAGCGTAATAAGGCGGTTTGAAGATGCAGACGAAATTAGCCTTTCTCTTTGTCCTCCACGTCATCGGCCTCGGCCTTTTTCTCGCGCGCCGCGGTGCTCAGCTGAGCGGACGCAACATCATTTTTCTCGTGGGCTATCTTTTTGTATTCTATGCTGCGTGGGGCACGGCGATGAACTCGATGCCGAGCATTTTCGTGCCTACGGAGCCGGGGGATGTAGGAGGTGAAGGCGCTGCTCCGTAATCAAGCCATGCTTAGGTTCTCACACCTTTCGAAAAGCAATAATGCGAAGCGCGCGCTGGATCCTCGAGGAAACTATACAGACTCCGATTCGTGTGGCGGAATAAAGACTTTTGTATCATAGCGAAGCTGCTGCTAAGCTGATGAAAAGCCTTCAGGAACAGACATAAGGATCCGAGCGATGAGAAAGCGTCTTCTTGCAATTTTCCCTCTCTTGCTTGAACATTTTGCTATGGCCCAGACCGCTCCAAAGCCAACGCCTAAGCCTAAAGTGGCCCCCGCTCCTACGTCGAACTCCAAACCAAGCCTCAAGGCGCAGCAGGCACCTAGCGAGCCCAAGCCTAGCCCACAAACGCGCAGCGGCCAGACCCACGCGACGACCACTCTCTCTGAATTCGAGCGGCGAGATAAGACCCTCATGGTCGGCCTAGAAATGGGCTTCACGTTGAGCTTTGTAAGCGGTCTGAGAGCAGGCTATTTCATCACCCCAAACCTCATCGCTGAGGGCAGCTATGCGACCGGCATCGTGAGTTTTCTCGGCTACGGTGGTGATAAGACACTGATCGAAGCGAAGCTCAAGTATTTCATCGGCAACAGCTTCTACGTAGACTTAGGCTACAGCCGTGAGAACTGGGACCTCACGCTCCCCATCTTCAACGATAAGACCTTTGATGTTGTCGACATTAAGGGACAGGTGCAAAACGACGGTCTAGGTATTAGAATTGGCAATCAGTGGCAGTGGCAAAGCTTTACGCTGGGCTGCGACTGGGTCGGAGCTTTCTCAGCATTTTCAACTAAGGCCAGTTTCGAGACTCTCGGCGATTTGGAGGAAGTTCAAAGGGCCCGAGAGGAAGATGACGCCATCACTAACTTCGGAGGGAACAGCGCCCACCTCTTGCGCTTGTACTTGGGTTGGGCATTTTAAGGTCCGTAGTTCCCGCCTTCCACGAGGCGGGCTCAAGCCAACTCATTCATTTGCACAAAAAGCAGCAAAACCTAAAATATGTTCTGGGGATCATGCCATGACAGCAAGCTTAATCCTCAAGCGCCTTGGCCCTTTTCGCGTTCTGGATCATGAGTAACAGTCCTGCCTTCTACAGTCAGTCCTATCTTCCCGGACGAACCATAAGAAAATAGTCGTTTGGCAAGCCCTGCAAGTGAATATCGGAAAAAATATCTTTAATGGTTTGTACCGCGATCTCAAGCAGAATCTATCCTTTAGAACTTTGCCTTGTGGTGGCGAAAATGCATCAGACTCGGCCGTTGCCATGCCATTCGCCATGGCCTGTACATTACATATCTCACCTCTGGCGAGAACCTGTATCTTTTTGTGCGACGCCTGAACACAGCCACGGGTGTCGAAGTTCTACTCGCATTCCACTTCTTTTTGCCAGTCCCTCGCTGCGACTGTGAACTAAACCCAAGTAACTATGGGTAGATAGTACTTGGCGCAATAAATGTATCTGGAATAGGTAGGGCTGATCTTCAGAAAGAGCCACAATCGGCTTCCTTCCGACTTTTTAGTAAAACCTTTTCTATGGAAAATTAACATGAACTTGCTGCGGCTGCGTCTTCTCTTGCTACCTTTGCTCTCCCTAGTTGTTTTTTCACAAGCTTGTTCCAAAAGTGAAGATTCCGAAAGCCAAGGTATTTCTTCTACTACTTGTGAGACTCAGTATCCAATCCTGCTAGTCCATGGGGTAGCATTGCGCGACAAGCTCTTGGGCATCAGTTACTTTAACCGCATTCCCAAATACCTCAGCGACAACTGCAAGGTTCCCATCTTCTTTGGCAACACCGATGCTTTTGGACTAGGCGAAGACAATGCAGATCAGCTAAAAAAGACAATTATCAACATCACCGACAATCTCGGCTACGGCAAGGTCAATGTTATTGCCCACTCCAAAGGTGGTCTCGATATGCGCTTCATGTTCTATAGGAATAATGGAACTGAGTTTGACGGACGCACTTTGAACGACCGCGTCGCATCTTTTACCACCCTTGGTACGCCGCACCGGGGAAGTGTCCTAGCCGATTATCTGTTTGAAAAAATAAGTGCTAATGGCGAAGATCTTCTCGACAAGGTTCTCACCGTCTTTGGCCGAATCATTGGCGATTCGAACCATACTGACCCGCAAGGCGCTCTAGATCTCTTGACCCGTAAATCTATGGAAAAGTGGAACGCGACTATGGGCGATCTCGAAAAAGGTATCGATGGCGTCTACTGCCAAAGTTGGGCCGGGTTCATCTCAGGCGCTATCTCCGATCCCGTCTTTTTTTCGACTTCGAGCATCATGGCCCAACAGGGAAGTCCGGTCAACGATGGAGCCGTGGAAGAACCCTCGGCCATCTATGGCAATTATCGAGGAACGGTGGGCAGTGGCATGATAGGGGGCGTCTCGCATATGGCCCTGGTCGATAAAGCGCAACTCATCACCAACGGCGTAACGCCCGGCTTTGATCCACGGGTATTTTATCAGAAAATACTCTCTGAGCTTTCTGAGAGAGGTTATTAAGCAGGAACGTTAGCCCGACCTTCATGCCCACCTGGGGCAAAATCAGCTTTGAACATGTGCTCGCCGCAATCCACTTCCTTTTAAGGGGTGGTCAAGGCGAGCTGCTAAGGTTTCGCGTAGCGAATACCGCCGCTCACTAAGCTACGTTCCTCCCACTGACGGTCTTCGCCAAGTTTTGTCCTTATTTCGTCTGGCATTGGTAAAGCGCAGTGATTGCTCAATCTGCCTTTTTTCTGACGGCTTACGCTGCTCTTCAATATAGGCACGCACGACTTCAAGTGGAGCTCCTCCACACGACACTACACAGTAGCTCGGACTCCAAAAGTGCTCAC
>JBGSTX010000309.1:0-10718 GCA_041736305.1 Oligoflexus sp.
AAACGACGCTCCTGACCATCCAACACAAAACAATTATGCGTAAAAACAACAGCAGGAGAACGCGAGTACTCACCAAAAGACTCAACCAAAAGATTGTCCCCATGCTTCGCAGGAGACTTATACTCAAGCTGCGCCTTACTCACCACAAAATGCATCCCCTCCTGCTGCCACAAATCCCGCAGAAACTGAATGCCTATCAAATGCTCCCGCGCCCGCTCGAAAAACTTCAGATAATTCGAGTGATACACAAAACCTGAAAGGTCAGTATCCTCATAATAAATCGGGAGCTCAAAACCCCCCCTCAATATACCCGGAAGATTAGAGTCCAAGATATTTCCCGTATAACAACGCTAAATCCCTTTTCTTCTGCTCAGGTATCACTTCCGGCGCCGTAAGAATCGAATACTTCGCAATCTCAAAAATCTTACTCGTATGCGTCTCCGGCAAACCCTTTATGAGCTCCCTGACTATCTCATTCGCATTCTCACTATTCGCCTTCAAAACAGCTAAAACCGCATCTACACTGACATCTGCCTCACCCTCATGCCAGCAGTCATAGTCCGTCGCTAAAGCTAGCATCCCATAACAAAGCTCCGCCTCGCGCGCTAACTTCGCCTCGGGAATACCCGTCATGCCGATGACCGCAGGCCGCAACGTCGCACGGTAGTGATGCGACTCCGCACGCGTCGAAAACTGAGGGCCCTCTATACACACATAAGCCCCCCCACGATGCACACGCGCACTCACCTTCCGCGCCGCTACCTCTATCCACCCACTCAAATCAGAACAGAAAGGATCCGCAAACTCAATGTGACCAACAATCCCCCCGCCAAAGAAACTGCCATTCCTCTGACCCTTCGTCCGATCATAAATCTGATCGGGAATCACCATATCACCCGGCTGTATGTACTCCTTCATAATTCCGACAGCACTGACAGCCAAGACATGCGTCACACCCAACGACTTGAGCGCGTAAATATTAGCTCGGTAATTCACCTCAGACGGGAGATATCGATGACCCTTGCCATGCCGCGGCAGAAAATAAACAGGTCGCCCATTCAAACGCGCCTCGATTATTTTATCAGACGGATCTCCAAATGGAGTGCTGATCGCATGCTCTTTGATCACCTCGACGCCAGACATCTGATAAACACCAGATCCGCCGATTACCCCCAGTTTTACAGGCAAAGTCACGCTCATGAGAATCTATTTCCTTTGATTGAACTTAGCTAAAAGATCGTCCATCGTGAAGGTCTGCTGCTGACGCCCACCAGGCTTTCCAGCACCCTGCGCCGCTGCCGGCTCCGAACCCGTCCTGTGCTTCAAAGGACCCTTGCGCTGCTCACTGCCCCCGCGAGGAGCTGCCTGCAAAGTTTGCCGCGAAGCATCTCCACGATTCTGCTGTGGTATGGTCTGCCCAGGAGACTTCGCCTGCACGGGCGATGGACCACTGACAGCCTGAGCCTGGACCTGAATCTTGCGGCTTAAACCGATGCGCCGCCGCTGAAGATCTACTTCAATCACCCGCACCTCGACCACATCACCCACCGAAACTACCTTCGAAGGATCATCGACAAACTGATTCGACAACTCACTGATGTGAATCAAACCATCCTGATGCACACCGATATCCACGAAAGCACCGAAATTGGTCACATTCGTCACCGTGCCAGGCAGAATCATGCCTACCTTCAAATCGTCTATCTCAGAAACATCGTCGGAATACATGAGGCGAGCCCCATCTTCCCGCGGATCGCGACCTGGCTTGATAAGTTCGCTCGCGATATCCTTCAGCGTCGGCATTCCAAAACGATCCGTCACATACTTTTCCAACGGAATCGTATCGACCAAACTCCGATTGCCAATGATATCCAACAGACCCTTGTTGTGGTCTTTAGCCATCTGCTCAATCACTTCATACGACTCAGGGTGAACCGCTGAATTGTCCAGAGGGTTGGTCGATTCGGGAACCCGCAGGAACCCCGCCGCTTGCTGGAATACTTTAGGACCAAGACCCGATACCTCGAGCAGATCCTTCCTCGAAGCAAACTTACCACTCTTGTCGCGGCGAGCTACTATGTTCTTGGCCAGAGTTCCACCGATACCCGACACATAACTCAGCAGCTTATAGCTGGCCGTGTTCACATTCACACCGACCCGGTTCACACAGCTTTCGACAACTTCCTCAAGACTGGTCTTCAGCTTAGTGACATTCACATCATGCTGATACTGACCAACTCCAATCGAACGCGGATCGATCTTGACCAGTTCGGCCAAGGGATCCTGCAAGCGACGAGCGATACTCACCGCGCTGCGGATCGTCGGATCTAGCTCAGGAAACTCTTCGCGCGCTATATCCATCGTCGAATAAACCGAAGCTCCCGCCTCGTTTACCACCAGACGCTTGATCTCCTTGAGATCGTTCTCCTTGAGAACGTTAGCAATCAAACGCATAATCTCGCGACTACCCGTACCATTACCAACCGCGATATAACGGACATCGTAGGTCTTGATAAGGCGGAGGATTTCTTCCTTCGCCTTGCCAGTCTTGGTCGTCTCGCGATCGCCCAAATCTGTCATCAGAGTCGTGTGGGTCAGAAGCTTGCCCGTTTCATCAATAACAGCAAATTTTGAACCCGTCCGCAGACCAGGGTCGACTCCCAAAACTGTTTTGCCAGGAATCGGAGGCAAGAGAAGGAGGTTCTGCAGATTGTCCGAAAAAACTCGAATAGCTTCGGTCTCGGCCGTCTGCTTCAGCTGCAGACGCAGCTCAGTCTCGATCGAAGGACTGATCAGACGACGATAAGCGTCCTCAATGATCCCCTCCATCCAAGCTCTTACCTCAGGCGAGGTCCGCTTCTCGCCGATTACAGCAGATTTCAACTCAGTGCCGATCCGAGCGGTGTCGACGTCGATATTGACCTTGAGGACTTTTTCAGCCTCGCCCCGCCTCACCGCCATTACACGGTGAGAAGCAGCCTTGGCAATCGGCTCGCGGTAATCAAAATAATTCTGGTACTTCGAAGGGTCGGTCTTCTTCCCCTTCTTCTCTTTACCCGAACCAGTCGCCGACTGAACCGGCTCCTCGGTCGCAGGAGCATCCTGCTTTTGAGAGACGAGCACGCCCGTGTCCTGAGACGTATGCCGCACGAGAGAACGGAACTCGGCCGTTTCTGCAATCCGCTCGGCGTAGATATCGGCCGCACCAGCCAGAGCTGATTTCTCATCGAGAACCCGCAGCGCAGGCTCTATCGTGCTATCAGCCGGAGTGACGAACTCCCTGGCCAGCGCATTGAGATCGCTGAGCGTCGCGGACTCGGCCAAAATCTTTTCGAGCAAAGGCTCCAGACCTTTTTCCTTCGCGACCTGAGCGCGAGTCCGACGCTTCGGTTTGAAAGGGAGATAGAGGTCTTCGAGTTCCTGCTTGGTTTCACACTTCTCGAACTTGAGGCGCAGTTCGGGGAACTTGGCCATCAACTCCGGACTCTTCTTGCAGTGCTCCTCGACTACCTTGATGTACTTGCCCTTGTTCGTTTCGAGCTCAGTAAGGTAATTGAAGCGGTCTCTGATATCTCGAAGAGCAACTTCGTCCAAACTCCCTGTCATCTCTTTCCGATAACGGGCCACGAAGGGTATCGTGCACTCCTCGTCGAACATCAGCTGTACCGAGTTGTGTACCTGAAATTCCTTCAGTCCAAGCTCTGTTGCAATCTTAGGGATAAGACTTACCATGAGATCCGCTCCAATCCGATACGCTTTGCTTTAGCAGATTTCGCTAGAGGCGAAGAAAAAATTCACTTCGTTCTGTGCAGCTTCAGGAGAATCCGAACCATGAACCGTGTTCTCGCCAATCGACTTCGAGAACGACTTGCGGATAGTACCTTCAGCCGCCTGAGCAGGATTCGTTGCACCCATGATATCGCGATTGCGTTGGATGACGTTCTCACCCTCAAGGCACATCGCCACCACCGGGCTGCGCGTCATGAATTCGCAGAGTTCACCGAAGAAAGGACGAGCCTTATGCACAGCATAAAAAGCCTCGGCCTGCTTGCGGCTGAGCTGCACTTTCTTGATCGCAGCAATACGGATACCCTGATCCTCAAACTTGCTGATGACCTTACCAACTAGATTACGTTCGACACCATCGGGCTTAATGATAGAAAGAGTGCGCTCCAAAGTATACTCCTGTTATGCGATTAGCATAAGTTGCATGGGCCCTTACTATAGAAAAAAAACGCTTCTAAGGATACTTGAACAAGAAAAATTGACAAGCAGCCACTGTGGTAGTTTGGAGTAGTCCTGCTCTATGTATTAAATAGGAGTTAAAGACGTAGTTTCTGGCGGAAGATTGAGTCGGAGAAAAGCCGAGAGAAGGCTGAGGGAAGCGGTAAAGACTCGCATAAAAAGAACTTAAAAACAGAAGCAAGGGCGCGAAAGCACGCCCCTCTAAGGACTCAATAGCACATCAGGCGGCCTTCAATTTTTACTACTCGCGACCCGCCGGTTTTGTAGCACTTCAGAACTGCGCGTTTGTAATCGCGGTCCTCGCTACTGTTGATGGGCTCAGATCCCCCGTCATTACCAGAAGGGCCACCACCACCACCACCAGCACAGGCCTGTAGCCCCCCGCTGAGCAAAAACATAAAAATATAGAAACGACGCATGAGGCTTCCTCCACCGCTTGGCTGATGGGACTATGCCTCTATTCTAGCACGTTTAATGCAAAACCCAGTGGGCAGTCCTTACTCAGCGCGCAAGAGGCCCAAAAGATGACCGACGCTGACCTGCTGGCCGACTAAGGCATGAAGTTCAGCTACTTTTCCGGAGCTTTTTGCAAAAATCTTATTCTCCATTTTCATAGCCTCAATGACGAAAAGTTCTTGGCCCCGCTCCACCCACTGACCGAGTTCGATATGAACCTTTAGCACCTTGCCGACCATGGGAGAACGAATCGACTCACCCTGACTTCCGGCCGCCTGCGCCCGACCTTCCAGGCCAGGACCGTGAATCGCCAAATCATTTCGCAGAGACTGGATGCCTGTGGCTGCTCCTCCGACGTACTCAAGGATGATCGATGTGAACATCTCGCCTGGAAAACGCTGACTCACGGCCGAGCGATATTTGAGAGGATGCTCGCAAAGCTCTCCCTCCCGCCGGATAAAGAGAGTGCGCATGATTGGCTCCCAGCAGATTTCCCAGGCCTCTGACTTAATTTGTGCCCGACTCCAGACGCCTGGACTGAGGTGGTCGGGAAGGCTGATCTGAAGGTCTTTGCTTTGGCTCACCCACTTCATTTTTTGTCCTTTGACTGGCAGTCTCTTCGCTAAATGCGCCGCGTAGACTCGAGCCTTGCAGCCTGGCCCCACGTGCTGGTGCTCACTTCGGGAGTCGCTGTCCTTAATCCTTCCCGTTCGAGCTGAACCTGAAAGGCTGCGAGCATCGGCCCAAAGTGGGCATCGGCAGCTGAGGCCTTCAGTCCGCTCTCGATCTCTTTCTGATACTGCGCGAGAAATCCTGTATCAAATTCTCCCGCACGAAAAGCAGGATGCTGGAGGACTAACTCGTGAAAACGTGCGGTGGTCGGAATCCCTTCGCACTCGAATTCACCGAGGGCGCGCAGCATCCTTTGAATAGCCTCCTCGCGATCAGAACCATAGCTGATGAACTTGGCTATCATCGAGTCATACTCAGACGGAATCGTGTACGAGGGATAAATATGAGTATCGATGCGCAGACCGGGACCAGCCGGCAGATGCAAATGGCGAATCTGCCCGGGGCCCGGCATAAAATCCTGGGCCGGATCCTCGGCGTTGATCCTTGTCTCAATCGCCCAACCTCGAATCTGAATATCACTCTGCTGCAAGCGCAGCTTCTTAGTAGCCGCCACCCGGATTTGTTCCTGAATCAGATCGATGCCGGTGATCATCTCCGTCACCGGGTGCTCGACTTGGATGCGCGTATTCATTTCCATAAAATACGCCTTGTGCGGTGCCTCGCAGATAAACTCGATCGTACCGACGCCTTCGTAGGCCGCCGCCAATGCAGCTTTGACCGCGATCTCGCCAAGTTCATGGCGCTGCGCATCGTTCAGATAAAGGCTGGGGGCTTCTTCGATCAGCTTTTGATGCCGCCGCTGAATCGAACAATCGCGCTCGAAAAGGTGTATCCCCCGCTTCCCATCACAGAGGACCTGCACCTCGATGTGACGAGGGGCGCTAATGTATCGCTCAGCAAAGATCGTCTCATCGCCGAAGTAGGACAAAGCTTCGCGGCGACAGGCTTCGAAAGAAGGCTCAAGATCAGCGTCGGTGCGGACGATCCGCATACCACGCCCACCCCCTCCGGCTGCAGCTTTGAGAATCAGTGGATAGCCGGTGTTCGCCACGACTTCCTTGAGACTGCTCAAATCGCGCAGGGCCCCATCACTTCCTGGAACGATGGGAACCTTGTGCTGTCGCATGAGCTCTTTTGCACGAACCTTATCGCCCATCAGGTGCATCGCTTCCACTGAAGGACCGATGAAGCTGACCCCTAGGCTGCGAACAGCCTCACAAAAAGCTGCATTTTCCGAGAGGAATCCGTAGCCTGGATGCACCGCATCCGCTCCTGAAACGCGGATGGCGTTCAGCAAGGTAGGAATATCGAGATAGGTTTCGCGCGAACTGCGTCCAGGGAGGCGAACAGCCTCATTGGCAAACTTCCGGTGCATACTCAAGGAGTCGGCATCTGAGTAGACGGCAACGCTGGGAATCCCTAGATCGCGCAGACTGCGCATAATGCGCAAAGCGATCTCACCGCGGTTGGCAACCAAGACCTTTTTGAACAGAGGCGAATTCATAGGGCTCCTTTGCAGCAATCAAAGAGGAATATTGCCATGCTTGCGCTTGGGGTTTTCGACCCGCTTGTGGCGACAGGAGCGCAGCCCCTCGATCAGCCAACGACGAGTTTCCTCGGGATAGATCACTGCATCGACATAAGCTCGACGCGCTGCTTCATAGGGTGTCGCAAATTTCGCCGAATAGTCTGCAACGAGTTGCTTCCGGGTAGCCTCCGGATCCTTCGACTTCGTGATTTCGCTGCGGAAGATTATATTGCAGGCACCTTCAGGTCCCATGACGGCGATTTCTGCCTGTGGCCAGGCTAGATTGAGATCAGCGCCGATATGCTTCGAATTCATCACATCATAGGCTCCACCGTAGGCCTTGCGCGTGATGACGGTGAGGCGGGGTACGGTCGCCTCGCTGAAGGCATAGAGGAGTTTGGCACCATGACGGATGATACCGCCTTTTTCCTGCTGGGTACCCGGCAGAAATCCAGGAACATCCACAAAGGTCAAAAGCGGGATGTTGAACGAATCGCAAAACCTAACAAAGCGAGCAGCCTTCACCGAAGCGTCGATGTCGAGCACTCCGGCCAGATGATTCGGATTGTTCGCGACTATTCCTACGGGCTGGCCTTCGAGCCGACCGAAGCCAACGACTATATTCGCGGCATATTCTTCTTTGATCTCATAGAAGGTTCCTGGATCGAGGATGATCTTCAGAACTTCCTTCATATCGTAAGGCTGATTGGGGTTGTCTGGCATCAGCTCCCGCAGCCGGTACTGCGAGTCGGCTATGGACTTGCTCACCGCAGGTTCCTGGCTGAGCGGCACCAGAGGAGGAGCATCGAGATTGTTGGACGGCATATAACTCAAGAGCTTGCGAACCGCGAGCAGACCTTCCGTCTCCGAACTCTGCCGCAAATCGGCTACTCCGCTGTTTGCAGTGTGAGTGTGGCTCCCACCCAGCTCTTCGAAACTCACTTCTTCACCCGTTACAGTCTTGATCACTTCCGGGCCGGTAATAAACATGTGGCTCGTGTGATCAACCATGAGAGTGAAATCGGTGATGGCAGGCGAGTACACCGCTCCTCCCGCACAGGGGCCAAGAATCGCTGATATCTGGGGAATGACACCCGAAGCCTGCACGTTGCGATAGAAAATATCGGCATAGCCACCGAGACTGGCGACACCTTCTTGAATGCGCGCTCCGCCGGAGTCATTGAGGCCGATGAACGGAGCCCCATTGCGCAGGGCCATATCCATCACCTTACAAATTTTCCGGGCAAAGGCAGCGCTGAGACTTCCACCAAAAACAGTAAAGTCCTGGGAAAAAAGGTAAACCAAGCGACCTTCGATGGTGCCGTAGCCGGTGATCACTCCGTCGCCGAGGAAGAGCTTGTCCTCCATCCCAAAATCCTGACAATCATGCGTAACAAATCCGTCTAGCTCGCAGAAAGAACCAGGATCGAGCAGAAAGTGAACGCGCTCGCGAGCCGTCATCTTCCCTTTTTTATGCTGAGCATTGACCTTATCCTCACCACCGCCAACTGCCGATTCGGCTCTCAGTGCACTCAGCTTATCAAAGGCCCCTTGCCTTTTGGATGTTTCAAGCATCGATGCTTTCCTTTCGTATTCCGACTAAGGAGACGCGTTCAGGTTTGCCGGCCCGGGAATTCCTGCCAAAGATCTTCAACGAAGAGACGCTGCCAGAGATCTTCCCAAAGAGGAAACTGCTCAGGACTCGGTTGAGGATCCTTGTCGCGCAAGGGTTTTCGCACCTCAGCACTGCGACTGCCGATCCAAATCAGTTGGCCATTGTTGGTGTCGATGAGGAGTAGTGCAACCGTGGCCCTTCGCTGTGCATAAACGAGGCCGCGATCATCCATGCGCCGGCTATTGGCACTGACAATAAAAGGGAGAAGAATCGCATCGCTGCTGGAAGCTGCCCGACTGAACTGGGTCAACCAGCTTCGCCACTCGGCACGGGGAGCAATCACCTCGCGGTAGTAGCTGATAGCTTCTTCACATTTGGCACAGGACTGACCGGGCTGAAACCACAGCTGGTCGAGCTGAGAAAGGAGGGCTTTTTGGCCATTTCTTTCGAGGAGAGCAGTGACAACACGGGGACTCACACCGCGCATATAGGGCTGCCCCTCGAAACCTTGCAAAACATACTGGTTAAATTGCTGACAAAGACTCTGCAGGTCCTCCGCAGCCAGTTCCGTAGGTTTCTGACCCTCGAAGCGAGCGCCTTGCGGCCACAAGCGACAGGGAAGCACCGCGATACGCGCAGGAATGTGGGCGAGGTATTCCTTCTGAACACCGTAGCGAGTCTCGATAGCTGTCACACACCCTGTGCCCCAAAGGCAGAAAAGTAGTCCCAAGATCTTTTGCCACTGTCTCAAAGGTCATACCTTTCGTTACTAGCAAGCGATAGCTTCCCAGCAGGTTTACCAAAGGCTCGGCGGCGAATCTAGGAAAGAGTCAGATTTTGGCTTTTTGAAGGTCGCGCAAGCGAGACAGCTCGCGAGGGGCGTCATGACTCTGCTGACAGATCCAGCGATTCAGGAGCTGATTCCGCTCAGCAGCATTCAGATAGAAGCGATCGGCTGCTACTGCGGTCCGACATCTTTGTTGCAGATTAAAAAGAGTGAGTGCAACAGAAACCGATATGTTGAAACTTTCGACCATGCCGTACATGGGAATCGTAAAGCGATGGTCGATGTGATCCATCCATGATGCGTGCAGACCCGCATGCTCGTTGCCAAAGACTATGGCTAAGGGACGATCTATAGGAATTTCTCCCACAGTGACGGCATCCTGAGCCGGATAGGCCGCAGCTATCGCATAGCCATGAGTTCGCAAGGCAGCGAGATAGAGCTCGATGCTGTTGAACTTTTGCATATTGAGCCAGTAACGAGAGCCGCGCGCAACGGAAGAAGGCTTGCCGAATTTCTGCTGCACATTGACCAGATCCACGTTCTGAATGCCAAAAGCCTCAGCCGAGCGCAGACAAGCACCGACGTTGTGCGGATCATGTACGTCCTGCAGCACAAGACGGAGATACCCACTGCGTTGCCTGGCGACTTTTTCCATTTTCGCCCGGCGCTCAGGACTTAGTTTCCCACTTAAAAGTTGCCAGGCATCAGCAGGGCTCGGCTCGCAATCGAAGGTATTAAGATGCATATCAGAGCTGAACAGGCTGCAAGGTTTCCGAGCCCAAACTGCCGGAACCCGGAACCAAATCTGCAGGAGTTCCGTCGTCGTTGGTTTCAACGTCATTGGCGCTGCTTGATCCTCTTGAGTCGGCACTGAAGTCTTCAGCATCGTCATCGACCAAACGAGCTCCAATTTTTTCGAGCGCTGCGCCGACCATAGGACCGAGCGGAAGCTTGCCTTCCTGCTGATGCGACTGCTGGAGAATATGCTCAGCAAAGTAACGGAGCGCTGTTTCCCAGTTTTTGTTGCGTTCTTCGGCCATTTCCCGAAGACCCTTCATGCTCGTGTAGAGCTGTTCGAGGCGAAGTACCTTGAGCCGATAACGACGCAGTTCTTCTGGTTTCACGAGGTTTGCCTGCTCGCGGGCTCGCTCACTTTGCGACTGAAGCTGCTGCTGCTCCCGCTCCCGCTTCTGATTTTGTAGGGCCTGCTGAGCCTCGCGCAACTGAGCTCTTAGGCTTTCGACCTGCTTCTGGGATTTTTCGTCGGTCTCTTTGAGCAGCTTAGCAGCTTCATCCGTCGCTAGCTTTTTCTCCCGGACGGCGTCGGACAGCTGAGCTGTCAAGACTCCGACTTGCTCGCTAAGATGTTCGCGCTGCAGCATGTTCTTTTGAGCAAACTCTTCACGCTCGGTTTTGAGGCGGCTCCATTCCAGCGTTCGTTCGGCTAACTTTTG
>JBGSTX010000323.1:0-6701 GCA_041736305.1 Oligoflexus sp.
TCTGCCCTTGGCTGCTAAAGTCTTAACAGGAACGAGCTATGGAGTGGCTGGCAACGGCTCGAGCGGGACGCTCACTTTGCCCGCAGCCTCGAACGTTCTCACGGGCTCGGGCACCTACGGGGAAACAGGCTCACTCTTGACCCCAAGTTACAGTCCCGACTTTCCAGCAGTATCGAATGTTTTATCGACAGATACTGTGGATAGCGTCAATGGAACTTTAACGCTACCTCTCGCAGCCAAGGTCCTGACAGGCACCAGCTATGGTGTGGGCGGCAATGGTTCAACGGGCAGTCTCACGCTGCCCGCTGCGGCTAACGTTCTTACTGGATCCGGTACCTTCGGGGAAACTGGCTCTCTTCTTACTCCAAGCTATAATCCTGATTTCCCTGCTGTGGGCAACGTTCTTTCGAGCGATACGGTCAATGGCGCCGCTGGGACTCTTACGCTGCCTCTAGTCTCTAAAGTCCTGACGGGAACTAGCTATGGGGCCGCGGGCAACGGTTCGACCGGAACTTTAACGCTGCCTCTTGCTTCCAATGTCCTCACGGGCTCTGGTGCCTACGGAGAGCCTGGCTCGCAACTGACTCCGAGCTATAGTCCCGATTTCCCGACTCTTGCTAATGTAAGGACAATTGATACAGTCAATGGCGCGGCCGGAACTTTAGCTGACTGTTCAGCCGCGAATCAAGCTGACTGCGTAGCAAGCTCGACCTATAAGACAATGAACCTCAGCGCCATGGGTACCGATACGGGACTCACCGCAGCTAACTTTGAAACACGCATCGCCACTGCCGCCAACTCGGAATTCTGGGATGCAACTGGAGCCCGACATTCCATCACAGGCGACGCCGACCTCAGCGTGGACAAAGTCAAATCGGGCGTTGTGATCCATGCCGTGACGGGCCAATACCCCTCAGCCAGCTATCCTTTAGCAAGTAATACAGCGGCCACCGATCTCACCCTTTTTACCACCCAGCTCACCACCGATGGGAGCTTTGAATTCTTCGACAGCGCCGGCGCAAAATACACTGGCAGCGGCGACAGCGATCTCGTGAATAGCAATATTAAAAACGCCGTTGCGATCGAAAGCCTGAGCCTCACTGGAACCAATGTAGCAGCCATGACCTGCCCGACGGGTTGGATTAAAGTCCCCGGCGATAGCGCCTATGGAACTGGCGATTTCTGCGTGATGAAGTATGAGGCTAAGAACGTTTCATCGGTAGCCACGTCTCAAGTATCCTTGACGCCTTGGGTCGATATTACGGAAACAGCCGCGATCACGGCCTGCCGGGCTCTTGGCACCGGCTATGACCTTATCTCTAATCCTCAGTGGATGACGATCGGATCAAACGTCGCTGGCATCAATGGCAACTGGACGGGTGGCACAGTTGGAAGCGGCTATCTGTTCGCCGGACATAACGATGGTAACCCCAACTCAGCGTGCGCAGCCTCCAGCAATGACGCCCTCTTTTATGTCGAGAACGACTGCACCCCTGTCAGCTCTGGCGATACAACAGAGCAAAGACGCACCCATACCCTCTCAAACAGCGCTGTAATCTGGGACCTATCAGCAGATGCCTGGGAATGGGTCACCTATAGGAATATAGAAGATAAACCAGGTGCGACCCATGCCTGGTACGAATATCCATCGGTTACAGGCACCACAACCACCGCTCTTAAAGATCTAATCCCCACAAACGCTGTCAAAGCGTTTTGGTCCGATGCTTGGAACTCCGGAAAATGGATTGGCCGGCATTACCCCGGAACCAATGGTTCCGGGGGCGCACTCATTCGTGGGGGTCGCTGGGTCGATGCCTCGAGCGCCGGGGTTTTCACGGCTGGTATGCACGCTGGCCCATCGAATCTCAGTGGTGACCTTGGCTTCCGATGCACTTTATCTGGGCCAACACCTTAAGCGACTTTCTTTGGAAAACTTCTGAGAGGCCATATATCTTTAATTTATCAATGGCATACGCCAGTAGATTCCGAATGGCGTTCACTGGCATTCTGCTGAAGTGTTTTGCCAACTATTGAAGTGATTTGACAGCGTTTCGAACGTTTGAGTGCTTAGATTATCGAGAGAGACCGCAGGTTGTAGACTTATTTCATAGGTGTGAAAAACACGGAGGGAGCCCAGACGTATGTCATGGCTGATCTTGCAGACCAGCCGAGCTTTGTGAGGATGGAGGCATCAAATCCTCTCTTATGGATCACAGCAGAGGTTTGCCTTAGCACGCTTATTGGAATAGCAACGCCCGTCGCGATCTGTGTTCCCCTACTTAGTCGGTATTTAACCCAGCTTCGACCAACAGCCTGACTATCGATCCAATTATCATGGACTAGCAGTGGGGTGATATCCATCGCAGCGTTCATTTTGCTTCGTCGCGTAAGCCAGTCTTGATAGAACCTCTTCTGCAGGTTCCAAAACCAGTCAGGTTCTTTAGGAAGAATGAGTTCCTCGGGACGTGCCGTTCGCCCTTTGACACTCTTCTCCTTGGCCTTAGATAATATGCTCATCTGATCGTCTTTCCACGAGACGGTGGCTGTCCTAAGCTGTTCCCCTGTAAAGGCGTAAAGAAGGACCAGCGCAAGCATCATAGCTATTTGAGGATCGTGATCATAGCCCTTGAGAAATTTTAGTAAGAGATCGATTTGTTCTAGGGAGTATATTGTATGTGTGATAGGCGACGAGGCTAGGCTTTTGACCGGAATGGGATTTATTAGAATGTAGTTACGATAAACAGCCCATCGATAGAAGTGGCTAAGGCGATAAAAACTATTATACAGGTGACTCGGCTTATAGCGCTTGTTCAAATCGGAGAGGTATCTCCTCAGATTTTCGCTGGATGCATATAGTAAGTGAGACGACGAAAGAGTCTCCCCGAGCCATCGATGCAGGTACCTAAGATCAATAAGTATTATAGCTATTGTCGTGTTCGAGCGATTTTTGCCGCGTTGATAGTCAACATACTCGGCGATTAGCGTTTTCAACTCGAGCGAAAACGAGTCCAAATAGCTTTGGATACGGAGATCATGGTTATCTTTTCTCGCTTCGATGACGCCGACTTCTTGCAGCATCACCGCTATTTTGCGGAATGGCTTACCCTGCCGTCTCAATTGGATGGGACTAAGATCCAGAGGGTTCTTTCGATCAAGAAGCAGTGCATCTTCCCAACTGAGAATTGGTTCAATTTCTTGTCTTGCCATGAAGTCGCTCAGTCTCTGAGCTTGAATACAGATCTCATAGTTGACACTACGGCGACGAATATAACGAAGGTAAAGCTCAAATAGGTGATGATTATAAGCAAAGCGGCTCTTAAAACTCGCCTCTATCGAAGCAAGTTTTTTTGAGGCAGCTTTCGGCACTTCGGGTTCACGGTTCATAGTCGACTGGATCAGGAAAAGATCGCTTCCCACGTTTCTGTTTGGGAGTATGCTGTTGAGCGTGCTTTTTAGGCAATGATCGCACCTTTCGATACTTATTGGGATGTATAGTTAAGAGCTCACTGAGTTCGCAATCGAGAGTGTTGCAGAGCAGTTCGAGAAGCTCAAGCTTCAAAGCTCTGGGCTGCTTTTTTAAGTAACGGCAAAGATTTGAGTGCGAAACGATTATGCCCGTCCTCTTTACCACGAGAGCTTGCAGCGCTATGGCGGTAAAGATACCGTGCTGAGAGGCTAGGTACTTTTTTAGGTGCCATCCGACGGCCATGCTTCAATCCTTCCGAAAATAGCTTGAATTTCCTTATCCATCCATGCTTCTGAATGTTCTATATAGCGATGAACTGTTGCAAAGTTACTGTGCCCTAGCAGTTCTAGGAGCGCGGGCATTTTATCAGGGAATCGCTCGATAAACCTTGTGGAGAAAATGCGTCGGAACCAGTGCCAACTCATATTGGGAAGTATCTGAAAGCCATGATCGCTTACTGTCTTTACAAATTCATCCATGATGCGTGAAGGTTGACAGGAGCTTATCTCCAATCCGTTGTACGCAAGGAAAAGAAGTGATGATTTCTTAGCACTCGAGAATTTTGGACGATAGCTCTCAAGATAAAATCGAACTGTATCTTGCGACAGCGCAGGAAACAGAGTTAGGCGACTTCTCTTACCTGTGCCTCGCTTAGACTTGGCGAAACGTGTCTGAATCTTGTTGCTTTCGAAGAATAGGTCGTCACAATGCAAATGAATGAGCTCATCGATTCGCAGCCCGCTCTCCGCCGCGAGGACCGCCATCGTGTAATTTCTCGCCCTCACCAGGGCCGTGCGTGCAAATCGACCCGATGGCATATAATGCTGGCAAAGGAGAGATAAAAACTCATAGAGACGTCCGGGGTCGAACGGCAAAGCCTGTTCGGCATCTCCCGAGTGTGTCGGCAGCTCGAACTCACTAATTGGCTGTCGGATTTCCCCGTAAAGTTCGTCAATCCGGCGAGATTTACCTTCAGATTTAACGTAAGGATGATCGAGGACGAACGAAAAGTATTGCATGAGCATCATCAAGTAGCTTCGAATCGTTTTGCTTGTCAACCCCGCTTCGACGAGCATTTGTGAATACTCTCTGATCCGGTCTCGGCCCACGATGGGCTCCATTGCATGCCAGGTATAGAGCGGCTTCTCTTCACCGCCAAACTAGCGAAACCATCCTTTAAGAAAACCTTCGTATAGGGCAATGGTTGAAGGGGCGTGTCCCCGCGCACGATGAGAATGGATATAGCTCTCTAAAAGGCTTGCGTGATGTCCACCGGCCTCGCTGTTGATGAGGGGAGTCACGGACCGGCGGATATTCTTGTCATCAACCAGATGGAGCATCAGAAATACTCCCAAACGCCAGCAGCTAGATCTGTGGACTCCGAACGGAGGACAAGATCATCGGGATCTATCTTAAACAAGACGATAAGAGCCGAGATAAAGTCCAGCCACTGCTCCTCCTCCCACTCTTCGAGCATCTCGAACAAGTAAACATGGCCGTTGCGAGACGATACGTCCAATCCCGCCTTTATAATAAGGCGTTTCTTCCGGTCAAACTGCCAAAGACTATCATGCATGACGCCGGGTCTAAAACTAAGCGCCGGACGTTCCTTAGCAAGAAAATAGGTAAAAAGCTGCAAATCACGACCAAACAAGGCTCTCAGAGCCCGGCCTCTTTTCCTCTCTTCATCTGTCGCATCAAACCACTCCATCATCGTCTGCCTCCCTCACACATTTAGGAGATGAGGCATCGCATCTTTTCACCGCAAAGACGATGAACTGTTTTGCACAAAATTGACTCCTAAGGCGCTGAAAAGTTGCTTTGACTTCGAAGTCCTAGGTTAAGGCACAACTTTTTTGCAAGTCTCCAGCCAAGCGACTTTATGGAGTTCCAGAGAAACTCTTTGAGCAAGCAAGCATTGAGCAGCCGGCCCTTGAACCTTGCGCCAATCGATATAAGCTCCCAAAGAATTGCCGCGACTAGGCGGGATTTATTCAAGCGCTCTTGTCGTTTATCGCGATGGTACGACGGTGGATAGTCGGGTCGCTCCCGCTGCCGCCACTCCCTTTGATTGAGCTTTTGCCGTTTCCTTTGGCAGCAATCCTCAGGACATGCTCTTGGCTTGCGGGTCTGAGCTCGAGGTACAAACTTCACAGCACAGAACTCGCAAATGGCATAGGTCGCAGCTTGTTCATGGTCAGAATTCATGGTAGCGAGAGTCAAAGTATTTCTCCTGATTGAAGAGTCAGGAGGAGCAGGAAGCAGCCCCCCGATCGTGAGACATCGAAGGAGCTGCTTCCTTTTTTTGGGGCCTTACTTCAAGACAGATATGGCGGATAAGTTCAGATCCTGGCGGAAAGTGATAGCTTGCTAGCTAAGCTGCAGTAAACATAGGAGGTATCTTGATAGACGAGCACGAGCTTGTGATGATGAATATCCAATGCCTTGCGGGCCCGAGACCTTGATTTCCTGTCATTTTGGTATTTGTAATTGGTCATAATTAAAATCTAATTTGGCAAAAAATCAGAAATGTTTCTTCACTGCCAGCCGTTTGAGGAAAACAGAAAGTACGTGGTATCAGTGGATTCCGTTTTCGCCCCGGCGCGGAAAGACATTCCGTACGTCCGGCGCATAGCCAATGTCATTCGGTTAGCAGGAAAACCAACGCCTGCTGGCAATAGACCGTACTTCCGGCGTCTAGCGCTATGCGCCGGAAGTACGAAGAACACAGCGCTCCGATAGCTTAGGCTAGGAGATAATTTCCTTCGCCTCGGCACCACAGAACCAGACTCTTCTCAGTAATAAATCGCCGTTCGCGATCGACCCGAGGGGGCGAGCGTTTAAACGGCATTTTTAGCGTCTGTTCCCGCTTCTGCAGGGGACTGTGCCAGCAGATCGTTGCTGTACCATCACTTCTCATGGGGCTCAGACGCAGGTGCAGCACTCCCTGAGGAGGAGGCGCAGTCCATGCAGGAAGCTCTTCCTCACCAACAAAGGGAAATCTCTCGCGGAAAACGATGCGCGTTGTATCGAGCTTGGCCTTCGTCCACACCTGCCCCAGGCGGTCGGCCCAGGCCGTCAAAGCTTTACAATCCCGAGCTTACAAAAAGCCGATTGTCGCCTTGACCGCGCATGCGCTGGTAGAAGAACGCCGCCGCACGGCAGCAGCGGGCTTTGCCGCCCATCTCACCAAACCCTTCAACAGAGAAGAGCTTATCGACATGCTATCGCGTCT
>JBGSTX010000324.1:0-21104 GCA_041736305.1 Oligoflexus sp.
GAGGCGGCGGACGGGCGGTATGGGAGCAAGATGGAACTAAAGAGGTCTTCTCCTGCGCAATGTGGGAGACGCACTGAGACCTATGGCAGCCTAAGAAAAATCTCTACGGTTTTGCTCCCAGGGAGAATAGCTGCAGTAAAACCTCAGTCAAGGTTTCGTTCCCTCTTACCTTGAAATACGAGGACTCGGCGGGGACCTCGTTCGCGGTCGAAGCAAGCCCGAAGAATGCGCAAAAATCATCTGAAATAAGACAAAACGCTACTCTTATACGATCGTCGACTGTGAGTGATAATGGTTTCGCGTCCTGCTCAGTAAACCCCCGCTTGACTAGCACGAGTTTGCGGTCTGTGACAGCTCCGATCATAATCGGCCTGATAGTAGCTCGTTCTTTCTTGCTTCCATGCTTGTAGAGCAGACTGATAAAGGTCTTCGTCTACATCGGCAGGCTCTACGTCTGGTTTATCTTCCCGCTTATCGTCAGCGTGACTTCTGATGGCCAGTTGTGTCAGGTTGCACAAAATAGGCTGAGCCGATCAAAAACTGATCAGGGGAGAGGTAGCGGATAAATATCTAAGTAACTGAAATTTTTATTCATGTTTACAGGCCTGCTTCTTGCTCCGGAGACGCTTGGCTGGACCCAAAGTTCAGCGACAACATCCTTTCAAGAAAGACCTAGGAATGAATCGAACCTTCGCGTTGCCATTGGTGCTGACACTACTCCTCGCTCATTGTGTGAAAAATCCAGATTCAAGCCAAATCGCATCTTCAGCTAGCAAGACCAAGCTAGACGTCAATGATGTATCTATCCTCTTTCCAATCACTGTGGAAAAGAAGCTGGTCCCTCTCCATGTAGCAGGAAATCTTGGACCTTTTCTTTCCGAAAAACGCTTTGAAGAGTTCATGAATGTTTCAGAATGGAACGTGAACTCTCGTAAGGCGGCGGACCTCTATAAGAGTTTGCGCGTCATCAGCCTGAGAGTCGATCCCTGTTTTCCTGATCTGATCAACGACAAGCCGGGATGCGTACCCCAAGTTCGACTGATCGTAATGCCAACCGAAGTTGAAACCTTTGACGGGGTGAAGGTCTCAGTTACCGACGCGACGCTTCACCTCTTGTACGATATCCCCAAGGATGATTGGCCTAAGCTGGTGCAGGACCTGCGGCAGCTCAAAGCCGATCAAAAAACTGATTTAACCAGTGGAGTTTCTCTCGGGATTCATCCGCATCTTGCGGCAGAGAGTAGCCAAGCCGAGGGGCCCTACCAGGATCGTCTCTTGAGCATCGTTCGCTCCTACGTCGGCGAGCAACGTCTAGCAAGGTTGGCGTTCATGCAGACGCCAACAAGTTTTAGTGGAACGAAGAGCATCTGGCAATTTGGTGCTGTCGATGTTCATCAAGGCGCCTTAGTTCGCACAAAGCCCCTGCCCCATATTGAAAAAGATCAGGACTTCGATTCCTTACTTCGTTTCCAGGTGACTCAAAGCTTCAAGGGTCCCTTCAATCCGTTTGGGCCTTTGGATTTTAGTCCCCATCCTGATGATATCGGTGACGATACTCGCAATGGGGTAATCAGTCCAAAACTCACGGCAAAGGATCAGGTGGCTTTTCTCGTTGACAGCCGCAATTGGGCTAAGAATTCCCAAAGCCCCGAAGTCATTGAAGCGTTCACTAAGCTCTTGCGCGTTGAAAATCCAGAGATGAACGATATCAAAACCACGGACTGCGTGAGCTGCCACATTTCCACTCAGCTGAAGACGGTTTTGAAGAAGTACAAATTGAACGAGGAGGACAACCGCTTTCAAGCTGCACGCTATGCTCCTCCTGCCGGAGTTGCCTGGAACCGTGTGGAGACCCAGGGCAAGATTCCAGGCAAGGAACATTGGATGACTGTCAATTTTGGCTATTTCGTTGACTTGCCATCGATCAGCCAAAGGACCATCAATGAAAGCGCTAAAGTCGCAGCTGAACTGAATCAGCTGCCCTAAGATTTTTCTTTTGGGCTAAGGCATTGAAGTGCAACTTAGCCCCATTTCGGTCTGCGGTAAGGATTTGGAAAACTTCTCTTTGCCCAACGGTCGAGGGCGAGAATTACGTGGCGTCTCATATATTTCGCTTTGCAAGTTCGCCTATGACTTTCAAAAGCTCAGGCGCATCGAGCGGTTTCGTCAAATGTCCGACAAAACCAGCCAACCTGGTCTTCTCGCGTTCTTCCGCCATGGCATGAGCTGTTAAAGCAATGACCGGTTTTTTGTAGGCGAGCCTATCAAGTTCATTCTTTGCTTGATACCCGTCGAGCTTTGGCATTTGAATATCCATAAGCACAAGATCGAACTCACCTGATATTGCTTTATTTATGCTTTCTTCGCCATCGTTAGCTGTCTCAACTTGCGCTCCGTTTTTGCTGAGGATACGGGCAGCTAAGAGTTGATTATCGAGCGAATCGTCAACTACTAAGATCCGTATTCCTTCGAGCGACATAGACCTACTATCTACTGCCGGCCTTTGTTTAGATCCCGTTTGGGCTTTCGGACTTGAAATTTGTGCCACGAAGCTGAACCTAAAGGTACATCCTTCGTTCGGCATACATTCAACAGCCAAAATTTCGCCTGATAGAGCTTCTGCTAATCTTTGGGACAGGGCGAGTCCAAGTCCAGTCCCACCAAATTTTCTGGTCGTACTGTTGTCAGCCTGCGTGAAGGGCATAAAGAGTTTTTCTTTTTGCTCGGGAGTAAGGCCGATACCCGTATCCTTTACATCGATTATAATTTTCACACGAATGTCATCGAAATATTCTGCCCGTATGCTGACCCGGACACCGCCATGATCGGTGAATTTTACAGCGTTTCCGATCAGATTTACGAGAATCTGCCTAAGCCGCGTTGGATCCGAAGCGATCTGAAGAGGCACAGATTCTTCAATATTTAAAAGAAGGTAAATATCCTTTTCGCGGGTTTTATCTTTAAAAAGGTCAATGACCTCAGAAGCTAATTTGTACAGCGAAAATGGAATTTCTTCGACGATGAGTTTACCGGCTTCGACTTTCGCGAGATCTAGAATGTCGTCAATAATCCGGCTCAATGAGTTACCGTTTCGAACGATGATATCAAGGTACTGATCTTTCTCAGATGCCTTGATCGAACCATCCTTGAGCAAATTACTAAAGCCAAGGATTGCCCCGAGCGGGGTGCGAATTTCATGACTCATATTTGCGAGAAATGACGATTTGAGTTGATTGGCACGCTCAGCTTCATCTTTGGCGGCTTCCAATTCCACGCGGTGCTGAAGTTCCAATGAGACATCGAGAGTAATTCCATCGAATCTCGTCGCCTGTCCGTTTGAATTATAATCGGTCCAACCAATCGCTCGAATTGACCTTATTTCTGCGGGGTTTAGAGGATTCGTTGTTCGATAGACGGTATCATAAGGCATTTTCGTATCGATTGATCTTTGAATGGCTAGCCTCGTCGGCTCCCGATCGTCGGGATGAATTCTCTCATAGAATATTTCGATGGTTACAACGGTATCAAGGGGAAGAAAGAAATGCCGTTTCACCTCATTGTTCCAAATCAGCACATCAAAAGGCAAATCGCAGTACCAAACGCCTAGGTCAGTGGCCTGAGCCGAACGCTGAAATCGATAATTCAGTTCCTCAATTGCAGCTATAGCAAGTTTCTGCTCATGGATATCAAATACAGCCCCTGCATATCCAATATATTTTCCATCTGCGTCATACCTGGGATTTCCAGCGTCGATGGCCCAGCGGTATGCTCCAGATTTTGTTTTCAGTCGATACTCGGTATAAAACGGTACTTTTTTCTCATTGGCATCGGTGAACGATTTTTCAGCTCGCTTTTTGTCATCAGGATGCGTCGCGTTGAGCCAACCAAAACCCAGAGATTCCGATTTTGTCTGGCCGGTGAATTCGTACCACTGCTTACTCAAGTAAGTGCAAGTACCATCTTTTTCCGTAATCCACAAAATCGCTGGTGACACGTCAACGCTTTGCTCGAATTTCAATTTTTCATTTCTCGTCTTCAGTTCGCTCATACTTTCGAGGGTGTCTATCAAACTCAGTTCGCTTTCCCTCTGAGCATCTTCGGAATGGTTTCGGCCCGTCCTTTCTATGACTGTGCCGAATAATCCTGCCACCTTCCCCGTTTCATCGCGAAGGGGACTATAGGTAAACGTCGCATAAAAAAACTCATCCTTTCCGTGGCGGCTTGTATGGAAAGGCAGGTCATCGATGGAGATAGACTCTCCTCTATCAACAGCGTCGACGACAGGTCCAACCGTATCCCATACATCGGCCCAGACCTGATTAAATGGTTCACCAAAAGCCTTAGGATGTTTTTTTCCGAGAATGGGAACGTAGGAATCGTTATAGAGAAAGGTTCGCCCTTTACCCCAAGAAATGACCATCGGAAAGCGTGAATCGAGCATAATACTGACCGCAGTTCGAAGGCTCTGTGGCCAAGTTTCGGTAGGACCGAGTGGGTTATTCACCCAATCTTTTTCTCGAAATAGCCTAAAAAGTTCACTTGGGCCTTCAAACATCCAACTAACGCTCATAGTAGACCACCATACCTTCACATCATTGGCCCATTTTTATTAGCACTTCGGCACGGGTATCTCTACCGCGGCGAAAGCTATTCTTTCCCGTCACGCGTGAGGCATGTGGGGACAAACCTGGTCAAGGTCTCAGCCCTTGGGCCGAGCCTTTATGGCTCTCGGGAGTTCCCAGGTTGTGAATCAGCAAGGAGCGGTGCAAGGTTGGCAAAGACGAGTCTGCAGTCCCCAAGAAGCAACTTGCTTAGAAAGCCTTCCGTGGTGCCTCACGTGAACAACTTTGAATTCAGCAGCTGAATTCTAAGAAGCTGCTCAGTGGTTGGTCAACCCATCATTTAACGTCGGATTAAAAACATCAATCAGAAGGCTTTCGAAGTTCGCAGCGAGCACTGCGGTGCATTGCCTGGTCCAGGTTAGTCAAAGCAATGCAGAACAAGCTTTTAGCCATCAAACAACTCGGCATACCCCTAATTAAGCAGTATATAAGGTCGACCACACATCCATTATGGCACCCATCCTCGAAGCACCCCTTATCGTGATGTGCTTGGAAGTTAAGCTTTCCATTCGGCTACCATCTCCACGGCCGCGTTGGCGAGAGCCAGCTGATTGCGACTTTGCAATACTTCCTGCTGTTTTGGGCTTTAGAGGTGGAGGGTTTGTAGTCCTAGGTTCTGCGGATGCACGGGAGAGTATTGTAAAGTAGCGGGTAAGTACAATACAATTTGTAAACATCTTTAAGTTAGAGTGCCACACCACCCAATCATCGACTCAAAAAAGGACCCACTTTCATGAGCCTACTTGTTCGTTTGGCTCTCGTAACTACATTTCTATGGCTCCAACCCTTAAAGGCCAACGAGCAGAATCCAAAGACGCCAGACGATGAAACATGGGAGGTCTCATCTGAACTGATCCGTGAAGAGAAAATGGAGGATTCTAATTTTTACCGCTACAAGGACAACTATATACTGGCCGGAAAACCCAATGCCAAAGTTCAGCTTAGCCTCAAACTACGACCGATTCGTGGTGAAAGCCTCTATTTAGCTTATACTCAACAGATGTTTTGGAAGTTATCAAATAAATCAAAACCTTTCCAGGATATCAGCTTCAACCCCGAGGTTTTCTATAATTGGGTCAGACTCCACAAAAATTTAAGGTCGATTTTATTTGGGATCGAGCACAAATCTAACGGGAAGGATGGTCTGGAATCACGTTCCCTCGATCGACTCTTTATCGAACCCGGGGCGGAATTCGGCTGGATGGGTTATCAGTTTCGTTGGGATACACGTGCATTTTGGATCTATGACATCGACTGGCAAACCAACAATGAGATCAGGCAGTATACCGGATTCTGGTACACTCGCTTCTCCGTCGATGGACTGCTGGAACAACTAATTCCTACCAAGGGCGAGCTTTACATTCAGTTCAATCCCGGAGGCGAATCGGGAACCAAAATCCGTTATGGCTCTATGGAGTCGGGATTGAAGATTCGGGCCAGGCTCTTCGGCTCCTTGCCTTATCTTATGTTCCAATACTACCATGGTTACATGGAATCCCTTTTAGATTACAACAAGGCGGCGCATTCCTATCGGATTGGCTTTCTGCTCTGATCTGCTGCTGAGCGCCGGACCTCATGCGCTGCTTGTCCTAATCTCAGCTAGAGCACACCATCGGGCCTGGACGAACTATTTCTCAGGCACGCTTAGATATTAGACTACCGATCCGAATTACATTTTGATGGAGTCAAATATTAAAATCATAAAATTGATAATTTCAATCATCTCAGCTGCAGCCTGCTTGCTTTTGTGTCAGCAACTCATTTTCAATTCCATGGCAAACCAGCAAAATAAGCAGGATTTTGCGGAAATCCGACATATTAAGTATGGCCTATTCAGCATCAATGAATGGAAAAGGCAGCTGGCGGTTATCATCGCCGACGAGATCACCAAGCTCAATTTGAGCCATTCGAATGAGCTTGAGCTTAAGAAGCACGTTGAATTGCAGCTAGATGGGCTCATTGACAATGTCGAAGCCGAAATAAGGAAGTCCAACAAAGGGACGGTATCAGGCTGGATGAAGCAGTCTGTAATAAATGCTGTGGTTGATATGAAAGATATCAAAGCAGGAATACCGAGCTATGCCGACGCCATCATCGCTCAAATGACCGAAGTGAAGACAGAGAAGATTTTGAAGGCGGCTATGGCGAAGCGGGTCAAGGAATACTTTGACAAAACCTTCGAAAAGCAGGATCTGACTCAGCTTGATCGCATTCTTGCTCGAACCGCAACTGCAGACATAGACACTGCTCGGATCAAGCTTGAGGATGACATTGAAAAGAATCAGGCACAAATATTCCGTTACACATGGCTCCTTATCGTCATCGCGGCACTACAGTTCTTCATCTGCGGTTTCGGCAAAAGAGTGCTGCCGCCACCCCAATATTTGCTCCTACTGCTTACGCTGGCCGCTCTTTTGGTAGCGGGAGTCGCAACACCGATGATCGACATGGAAGCGAAAATTTCGTCGTTGAAATTCACCTTGTTGGACCACCTAATCAGTTTCGAAAATCAAGTGCTGTACTTTCAGACAAAGAGCATCCTCGATGTCTTTTGGATTATGATTACTCACGAAGAGCTGCAGATGAAGGTAGTTGGCATCTTGATGGTTCTATTTAGTGTTGTCTTTCCCATTCTCAAGATGCTCTCTTCACTTTTTTACTATTATAATTTTCACAGTGCGCGCGCGAATGCCTGGATCCAGTTTTTCGTCTTAAAGTCTGGAAAATGGTCTATGACGGACGTTCTGATTGTTGCTATATTTATGGCCTATTTCGGCTTCAACGGAATCATCACAAGCCAATTTGGAAATCTAAAGATGACCAGCCAGGAAGTCGTCATTTTGACCACCAATGGCACATCGTTACAACCTGGATTTTACATGTTTTTGGCGTATACAATGCTGGGCTTATTTTTGTCGGGTTTCCTGACCAGAGTGTTGCCAGAGCCGTTGGCCCATCAGCGTAAGGATGCCAATACCGAGGCTGAGCCAGCGGGATTGATGACCGTGTGAGCAAGTTCGCAGAGATAATATCTATCTGGCAGAAAAGCAGGGTATGCTCGCATACGATTCACGCAAACTTGAGTTGTTTCCCACTAAAACTGAGCCACTCGTTGAAAAAACCAAAAAGCTGCAGAAATACCAATTCCGTACTTTGTTCCGACTAGAACAAAGCGAGCGATCCGCTCTTGAACGCCGATCCGTTTTGCAAGTGTACGAAGAGCAAGTACTATAGCTATAAAAGTGAGCTGGCCGCTTTCAACACCAAGGTTAAAGGTGAGAAGAGCGAGTGGCACCTCCCCCTGCGGCAGGCCAAATTCAGACAAAGCGCTCGCAAACCCCGCTCCATGGAGGAGGCCAAATAAGAATGCAACTATCCAAGGACAACGCCGAACTAAGCTATCACCGTAACGCGCTTGGTGGCCTATTTCCCCAGCCAACAGCATGACACTCAATGCGATACAGGCTTCAACAGGTGGTTGGGCTAAGCGCAAAAATCCCAAGGTAGTCAGAGCTAGCGTGATTGAATGGGCTAGGGTAAATGCTGTGACCGTCTTTAAGAGTGCATAAGAGCTACTGACCAATAGGATTAGCGCCAGTACAAATAAGAGATGGTCAAAGCCGAAGAGGATATGTTCATTCCCAAGGAGAAAATAAGTTTGAGCATATTTCCATCTGTTTGGCACTCCTTCTAAAACGATAGAAGGAGACGCCGGAGTCAGCCGAGACATCTCGATCTTACCTCCCAGGCGTTCCACCCGCAGAATCACATCCGTAAGAGTTGCTGAGAGTCCCGCTATTCTTAAGGTTTCACCGACGAAAGCCACAGGGTTTTTAACGGTCCAACGCTGAATAAACGCCTGATTTAAAAACTCCCCCCTCGGTTGACTCAGCAAGACGGTGTCTGGTGGAAACTCCACATCGAGAGAAAGGCGCAGGTCCTTACCTTGTCCTGGCACTTTCCAAAGGACATCAAAAGTCGTGGCATCAGTCTGTCGTAATTCAAGATAGGCCGGCCGAACTTCATGAGCATAAGAAAAGGTCGATAAAACGAACATGAGAGGCATCAAGCA
Source organism: Oligoflexus sp. (assembly GCA_041736305.1). Taxonomy (GTDB): domain Bacteria; phylum Bdellovibrionota_B; class Oligoflexia; order Oligoflexales; family Oligoflexaceae; genus Oligoflexus. The sequence continues at coordinate 8,695 of JBGSTX010000324.1, forward strand.
AAAAAAATTCATAGCTCAGCTTCTACTTTTACGGTGTAGCGACTCCGTAGAGACTTATAAAAATCTTCATTTGCTTGCCGTCTTTGGCGCTCTAACCATTCACTTCGAACTTCCGCCCTTACCTCAGCAAGGTCCGGAGCGTGCCCCTCGATCTTTTCCGAGACTCGGACCATATGAGTCCCAAACGGTGACTCGATAGGTCCTTGCCATTGATTGAGGGGCAGCTCTTCTAATGCAAGCAGAAAGCTAGGACCCCACTGTTTAGTTATCTCCGAGCTCGCTATTCTATCAAATCGGTTAGCGAGTAGAAATGGATCGCCAAGCATTCGTGAGTTTTCACTTTCTGGCTGCTCTACTCCTACCTCCTGTAGAGAAGCTTTTACTGTATCGACGACGACGGAGATCTTTTCACCATGCACTTCAGGATTGAGGTAAATATGTTCAAAACTCAGTCTGCTTTCTGCACGAAACCTAGCAGGCTCTGCCGTGAGCAAGGTGTTGAGATCAGCCTCGGAGGGCTCTGCCAGCCTAGCTATATCCTGCGACATAAATTCGAGCTTCTGATGCAGTCGTCTTCTAATTATGACGTCATCTTCGCCGAGACCGTAGGCCTTCGCTTCGCGCACGTAGACCTCCTCACGGATATAATCTTGTATTAAACCGCCCAATTCAGCGTCTGTAGGGGGGCGCTGCCAAGCGCGAGAAAAACCAGTCTTGAGCTGTTCGGTCTTCCCCAGACTGATTAGAATCACTTCAGGTGCTTCCGATCCAGTGCCTAGTGGACCTCGAGAATAAAATAGAAAAATCAAGGCACCTATGACCGTAAAATGAAGGAGCGGCTCCTTCAGTAAGCGTAGCATTCGTGGGTGCATTTCAATTACCTTGGGGAATACCATATGGGTGAAGTATAAGCGCGCTCTTTCACTGTCATGAGCACTTCTTTTGGCATCTTAACTTTAAACCGCTTCGCGTCATAAGCAGTCCATCGGGGTGTTGGGATTTCAATCACACGACCGTAGTAAAAGGCTCGTTGTTTAGGCTTGAAGTCAGGGTCTTTCCACACAGCTATCAGTTCCGTCGAACCTATCGTATTGGTCCAGGTAGCATTGGGAACGTCTACTGTATTTCCTACATCAGCAAGTTTTCCGGTCTTTGAATCGCGCTTCCGATTCCCTGACCAAGCAATATCGTACACAGTCTCATGGAGTTTGCCATCGTCCCCCAACCATCCTTTGATGATCTGGTATCGATCGAGGTTCGCACCGACAGGATCTTTCAAGGCTCCGACAAGGAAGCTTGGGACTTTACCTGAGGGCGCTGGTGGCAGGTCACCTCCCATCGGTACACCCTTGGTGTAGCCTGCCTTGGCAATCATGCGGTCTTTGGTGTCAGCTTCATTAAAGTCCCAACCACCAAACAGTCGCACCACCATGCGTGGTCCAGTGGTTGCATAGGTTTCCCGCCGTTTCATTGCATCGAAGAGGGCCTCACGAGTATTTTCTGTCGCCCAGACTGCAGCATAACCAGCTGCAGATTGCTCCCAGCCCATGATTACCTTGCCAGTCGGACCCTTTACAAAAACATGGGTCGCTCGATCCTTGCCAGGTTCGGCTCCGGAATGCTTGCCAAAGAAGTTTTCTTCTTCAACCGCAGCTAAAGCTGTGTGCGAATCAGTGCTCCCAACAACTCCAAATTTGTAGGGATTGATTCCCAGTTCCTCTTCTAATTTTAGGCCGTTCTTTAAAGCTGAACGCGCGTATTCAAACTCAAGCATCTCTTTCTTTTTTTCTTCGCTCATGTCGAGATTGCCTTTGTCCCACTTTTCAAAGTCCGCAAATTCATCGTTAGGCGAGAGGAATGGATGGGTTTCGCCATCACCTTTGACTTGAGTTGTCTCGTAAAGTGGTTCCCAACGCGCTCTGTTTTCAGCGTACTCACGATCTATTTTCTTGCCCGTGAAGGACTCTATCATGGGAAACATCCGTCCGTTACTCAAGTTGCCGTTGTGAGCGATGGCCAGCAGAGGGCTACCGCTGGTTTTCTCGGCATTAGCCATCCAATTCCAAAGATCCCTTGGATTGTCACTTCCATGGGGTTTCATCGTTACGAAGGGTACTACTTTATTGGCCATCTCGCCGTTGCCCCGAAACAGTACGTTTCGGTGGAGGTTGTTTCCGCCGGTGTTGGACGTCCACTCAAAGCCTATAAATGAAGTAAAACGACCTGGCTCATTAGCCTCGTCAGCTGCTTTGATCGTCTCTTTCCATGCCGAAGCGAATGCGGCATCACCCGGTGCATAGCTCAAATTTTTGGGCCACTTGCCTTGAGAGAAAACCGAAATGATGTCAAGCGCGGCCTCGGTTCCTTTTCCACTATTGATCATGTCATACCATTTGCGACCCATAGGATCTGCCAAAACTTCTTTCTTGCCTGCGAATAAGTCAGGAAAGAATCCCATATTGTCCGAGTGGTCCGTTACTGCAATAAAATCTAGGGGTCGAGACAGCTTAACCATTTGACCTGTTGAAGCTTTAATCTCCTTACCTTTACCAAAGTCATACGCATCTTTTGGTCCAAGGCGGGCGCCAAAAGCTCCGGCATCCATAGAATAAGATGTGTGTAGGTGGGTATCACCGAAAAAGGGACGAGTGGGAAAATCGCGTCCGGCATATGGCGAATAAGTGTCGGAGCTTGCCTTGACATCTTTGTCAGCTGCTATGAGCGGATAGCTGACGATGAGTATCAAATACATAGGCACTCGGAAAAGTGAACCTAGCATAATGGGGAACTCCTTATTCGTGATACAAGTTTTCGGATAGCTTATAGCATCAGTCGCGGACCTTAACTAGGGTGGCGCAAAAAAAAAGTAAACGTCGATGCCCCAACAGGATGATACTCGAACTTTACATACGCATCTTTTTCATGCGGGGGGGATTCCAGATCGTTATGGAGGATATAATCTCGTACATAATAGCGGCCACTTTTGAGTGCTACCTTGGCAAAGCCACAAAGCGCCAGCTGTGGCAGGTGCTTTTTCCAGATCCGTTGAGTCCGCTCAGAGCTATTATTGGATAGGTAAACTCTAGCTTTACCTCGGAAAATCCACGAAATTCTTTCAAAGTCATTTCTTTGAGGGTATGCCCAAAGTTTGAGTCCCGTGCACCGTCCCACTCTACTTCCAAGGTTTTCTATGGGCTTACAATAACATTTCCCCTTTTATGCCCTGCCTCTACATAGGAATGAGCCTGCACTATCTGCTCAAGTGAATATCTCTTGTCTATAAACCCACGGTACTTACCCTGGGCCGCAAGACCAGCAAGCATCACGAGATCTTCTGCTTTTTCAATCGTGGTTCCTACGATGACCCGTTTATCACTCCATGCCGATTGCATGGGTGCCCTCAGCATTTCGTAGAGTCCAGCCGTCAGGAGAATCAATCGACCACCCTTGTTCAAAGAGTGTTCACAGCTCGCAAAATCCAGGTTGCCTACAGTGTCGAGAATCACGTCGTAGGTCTTCTTGTTCTGCCTGAAATCTTCTTGCGTGTAATCAATCGTTCCGTCCGCGCCCAAACTCTCTATCAACTCCATATTCCTTCCGCTGCAGACTCCTGTCACATGGGCATTCTGCAGTTTCCCAATCTGGAGAGCAGCCATGCCTACTGATCCGGACACACCATTGATAAGAAGGCTTTCTCCCGACCGCAGCCCGGCCTTCCTCACGATGAAATCCCAGGCGGTTGTGCCTCCGAAAGGAATGGCCGCAGCATCCTCAAAACTGAGAGGCTCCGGAATATGGGCTACGGCTGCGTCTTCTGCCAGACACTTGTAGTCAGCATAGCCTCCCATCGACATACCGTTCATGGCAAAGACTCGGTCTCCTATTTTGAATTTACTTACTTCCTTTCCCACTGCTACAACCTCGCCCGCCAGATCTGTACCGAGGACGGGGTTTCTCGGCTTCTTAAAGCCGAATGCCAGTCGGACCAACAATCCCATCCCCTGAGGCACGGATAAGCCCCTAACCCGGCAATCGCCACTGGAGACGGTTCTTGCATAAATTTTGATAAGAATTTCTTTGTTCTTAGGACTCGGCATTGGTATGTCTCGGATCTCAAGCACAGAGGGAGGCCCGTATTGCGTACAGACAGCTGCTCTCATCAAGTCCCCTTTTTACCTACTTGCACCAGTACACTTTCGCTGCGCAGCGCTGCAGGACGTCCCTTCTTAGCTCTGATCGCCGGGCGAAGAGAGTCACCGAAGGCTTTACTTTGATCATCCTGGAACGTAATAATCTAGCATAAATCCTCCCCAACTGGTGAGGAAATAGAGCTGAAAAGTCAGGAGTTCTCTGTTCATCAGCTCTCCTTCAAATATCATATAATGCTACGAGGTGCCCAAGGGATGCTGATCTCTTAGGCATCACGGGCTAAAGGGTGCCATCGTGCTAACTATCCGTCCTGCCATTCCTGAAGACCATCTGGGCATCGCGAGAGTCCACGTCGAAAGCTGGCGTTCCACATATCGTAACTTCCTTCCCACCTAGTATCTGGCTGAGCTATCGGTCACGAAGCGTCAGGAACTTTGGGATAAAATCCTAAGAAACCCGCATGCGAGATTACATGTATTTGTAGCTTTGAACGGGAATGACGAGATCATCGGCTTTACGAACGGTGGACCCAATCGCAGCGAGTCTTACGCGTGTGATGGCGAGGTCATGGCTATCTATCTCCTAGAGGGCTACCAGAGACAAGGAGTGGGCAAGCGCCTTTTGCAAGCCTCAATCGATCGCCTGGTGCAAGATGGCTTCCAATCAATGTTAGTCTGGGTGATCGAAGGTAATCCAGCCTGTCGGTTCTACGATTCAATGGGAGGCCGAGTGGTCGGGGATAAAGTGGAATCCATCGCTGGAAGAGCTATCAAAGAACTGGCTTATGCCTGGGACGATATAGAACAGCTCGCAACCGCCCGTCGCATATATCACATCACGGGGCGAGCTCAGTGGCTTAATCTCCAATCTACTGGCGGGTATGAACACCCCACTTTGCAGACCGAAGGTTTTATCCACTGCTCCGATCGGCAGCAAATTCTAGGGGTGGCAAACCGCTATTTCAAAGGGCAGAACGACCTTATCGTGCTGGAACTAGATGCTTCGAAATTAAAATCCAAACTCGTCTATGAGAATACAAGCGGCGGCAGCGAAAAATTTCCTCATGTCTATGGGCCTATTAATCTTGATGCCGTGCTTATGATCCATTTCTTTCCCTGCGACGTAGATGGAATCTTTCGCAACGGACTCATCTAGCAAAAGGTCACGTCTTCGCCAGCGAAAGTCGGGCCCAGCGAGCAGTCGGCAAGCAGGCTTCTTATGGCCCTTTTAGATAGAGCGCAGCCATGTGCTACGCGGCCTAAGAGCCCGACGAAGGCCTGCCACCTGAAGCTCGCTACCTCCGGATTGGTAGTCATACCTGCTATTCTTTGCAATTTCAGGTGTTTGACTGTGATCATAGTAACTCGCTTGCTATAGCGAAATCAAAGTCAAGCGATACGATCGCTGAAACAGCGCGGTTCAAGCCTATCTGCCCCTGCAAATTCATCTCGACACGGCTAGTAAGTCCTGATAACTAAAATCCTCCGACAACGCTTCAAACCCAAGCTCAGACTGAGGTCAGACGATGCTCATCACGCACGCTAGATCAACTCTCCTCTTGAGTCTTCTGTGCATGTTCCTCAGCTATTCGTCCTCGCTTTTAGCAGACAGTGAAAGCGACAACCTTTCCAATCAAAAATCTCAGCTCGAAGAGGAAGAGCGGCGCTTAAGTGCCGAACTTTCAAGCCTTGAGGCGCAGCTAAGCTCCAAACAAAGAGAGCTGGACCAACTTGTGCAGAACGAGCAAAAGCTCCTCCAAGAAATTGCGCTCCAGGCATCCGACGAAGCTGCCATTGATAGTCAGGCGGAAAGCCTGAGGAAAACAATGGTCGAGATAATTGCGAGTCGCGAAGCAGCGCAGCTAAAAGCCACCGCCTTTGAGGCAGAAATCAAAGATCTCAAGATTAGAGAATCTATAGAGCGTCAAAAGATCGATCAAATAACGGCTGAAATGGATCGCCTTAGCAAGTTAAACCAGGGCTTGCAGCAAGAAGTAGATCAACAGTCCAAGGAATCCGATCTCTTGGATCAGCAGCTCCGTGCAGCCAGCGAGGACCTCGAACAAGATCGCAAGTTTATCGAAGAAGAACTGGCCGCAAATCAGTACATAGAAAAGCTCGAAGTCTTGAAGGCAAGGTGGTCGGCTCTAAAAAATCAAGGCTTCGACCGCAAGCCCGGAGAAATCCCACAAACCGCCGTCGGACATCTGACCACACCTCAGGGCTCTTGCACTGCTTTTCTCGTAGCTCCTGACCGGATTAGGACGGCAGCCCACTGCGTCCATGGCATCAACGCTCTTTCCAACATGAGTGGATATACCTTCGTAGCAGCCGATGAAACAGCTGTTGGGATCCTTTACCAGACGCGTTACTCAGAGCGAGCAGACCTGATAGAACTCAAGCTAAAATTCAATATAGAGCTCGAGACTGTAGAATCCGCTTCTCTCATTCCAGAACTTCCTCTCGAAATGATGTCGTTCGATATTATGAGTGGAGAAATGTTCAATCAGGTCTGTGGTGTATTGAGTTATAAGAAAGAATCTGGAGTCATCAGAACTGCTTGTGAGTCCCGCTTAGGGATGTCAGGCGCCCCTCTCTTCCAGAACGGCAAAGTAGTTGGCTATCACGTAGGCAAGCTCGATTCCCAAGCCTTAGCCATGGTATTCGAGCCTCAGCAGGGCCAAGAAATATCTGACAAAGATGCGGCAGCGATCCAATATGAGTACAACTGTGATTCCGATTGCCGGACTGAAATAAGCATCCCATATCCCTGCCCTACCATAAGAAGACCAGGAAGAATCTGTTACAAAAAGTCAGGAACAACCGACCCGATATGCGAAGCAGGCAAGCAACAGGATTGCGTTTTTCAAGCTGCGAAACGCGAAACAGAAAGAGCTCTCAATCGCTTAAAAGAAGAACTCCAAAACGGTATTAACAGCCTTGGAATCAAAACCGAGCAGACAAAGATTAGCATAAATGGGCTGAAGAAGACTTTCAGCGACGTTAGCGACGCCGCCATGGGTCGCAATCAGTCAGTTAAAGATCTGCAGGATAGAGTTCTGGCGAACGCGGCTCGAATCGATAGAAAGAGGGCTGAGCTTACTCAAGCGGCCCTCATGCTAAATGAGGTGAAACAAATTACTGGTTGGACGCTTGAGAGGGTTGGCGCCTCAGAGAAAGACATCGATCAAATAAAGAAATTCATAGATAGCGCAGGTAGTGTGCAGTCTAAACTAGTTGTAGACGAAAAAATGCTTCGCGATTCTTTATCTGCCCTAGATCTTAAAAAGTCTTCGCTAGCAAAAACGATTTCCCAGCAAAAGATAGACCTGGATGGCATCAAAAGCAAGCTCAACAAACTGCAAGAAAACGGCGCGAACAACCTAAAGGCCTTAGCTAAAAAGATCGGTGAAATGCCCGAGGTGCTCACTGTCCCGGTCTTGGGTCCCATCTCCTTTGACAAGGAAGGCAAGCCCAAGCTCATCGGCGCCCTTACGAATCTAGGGGCCTATTTGGACAAAAAGGGTCCTGAGATCGAAAAGTGGATTAAAGCTAGAATGAAGCCTGCGAAGGTGAAGCATTGCTCGTTCGATGATGTCGAGTCTCAATCGAAGTGTCTTCAGAAAAGAAGACAACAGTTAGAGGAGCTCAGCGAGCAGATGAAGGGTCTCATAGATAACTTCCACAGAAACGTTCAGAACGGTCTCAAGAGAGGAGGCGCACAATGAGCAAGCACATCTTCAAGCGCCTCATTATCGGCATTATAGTCTCTCTGAACCTTATTGCATGTACGAATGCCGAGGACGAAAGCTCCGGACTTCTAGCCGATTCTGGTCACAAATTTCAGATCTGTAACCGTACGAACTTTGGGCTTGAGCTTCTAGAGCGCTACCAAGAAGGCAAGCAAGATTACATCTCACTCTGGCTTCGTGTCGGGCCTTACGAATGTGTTCCTGTCAGCAGTCGCCAGACTAACTCCGATTATTATATCCAGTCGACCGCAGGGCGCTACGTACCCGGCCCCACTGAATATAGCTATGATTCGTCAAATCAAGGCATCGTCTGCTGGGACCGAAGCATGCTTTTTTCCAAAAAAGCACAGTATAGCTACGATGGAAACCAGGTGTTGTTGACAGGCATTTGTCCGAACGGCATGGACAGAAAATCAGTTGCGTCTCTGAAGTGGACTATTGACGCGGTAGGCGATCAAGATCTGATTTACACTGCATTGATTTCTACGGGGAAGATTGATGAAAGCGATAGAATCGACGGTTGGAAATATGTCGACTTTTCGGCATCAGAGCTGGATCGCATAAAGAGAGAAATAACCAAAGCCGAGGAAAGCATAGAGCGGATCAAAGATAATCTAAAGAGCTGCGGCAATCAGATCACTCAGTGGCAAAGGCAGAAGATCTTTTCACTCGATACCAACGAAATTGCTAGTTTTGAAGCCTGCTCGGACTCGACTGCACGTAGGGCTATCAAAAGCACTATCGATGAAGCGAAAGAGAAGACTCGCAAGCTTCTGCAGGACTTCCTTGATAGTGCTAACGGCTTTTTTACTCGCATACTTACTGAAGTTAACTCCGTCCTCAGCGAAACCTTTGGGTTTGATCAGGGGGCCCTGAGTTCCTTTGTGGGTGCAAAGGGCAGCACCTGGTCTCAGCAGCCAGTTGACGCCTTTGTTCCGGAACTAAACCAGGCTCTGGATGCAAGCTATGGCCGGGATCATAAAGAGTTCCTCGAGACGGCTCATGATGGGCTCCTGGTCATGGCTGAGCAAGGCCAGAGGATCCTGAACCAGTTGAACGATGAGCAGGCCGCTTTCAGCTACCTGAAGCAAGCTACCTCGGTGCGCGAGCACCTTGAGGGCAGGAAGTTCGATCGGGTCGAAGAGATTGACTCTGAAGGATGGCCCACCGATTCTCCAGTCCCACAGGATATTCGTCAGGTGACGATCAAGCAGAAGATAGCTCCTCGGGACCCGGAACGGGCTGCGCGTCTGGAGGCGATACTGAAGCAGTGGCATAGCGCCGGGGTGCCTGAGACTGTTATTAAGCAGCGATTGGCCTATATCGACGCTCTGCGCGCCCTGGGAGATGGCTTTGTCGCTGCAGCCTCGGACGTTCCCGAAGTCCTCACTAAAATGCGGGATATCCTTGATGGGGCGATTACAGCTGCTAAAGATGTGAGCACCTGCATTGCTTCGGTTGGAGTTGGTGGTGATTTTGTAGACTGGTACGAGCTGACTCAAGGGCGTGACTACTGCAACGGAAATGAGTTAAGCTTTTCGGGAAGAGTAGTGTCAGCCGTCGGCCTTGTGGCGGGAAGTGCTAAATTCTGGCGCGTGATGGGCGAAGCTGTTGGGATATCCGTTAATAGCAGTCGGGTTTTTAAGAAGACTGAAGAAGTTATCGACTCTGCGAAGAGATTTGAGCTTCCTCCAGCAAAGCTTGGTGAATATATGGGGCGCCTGCGGGAAGCTGGCCGCACCAAGGGTAACTTTGACTTGCCAAAGGGCAACAAAAATGAGGCCAACTTTCTTGGTGAATCTTGGGTGGGCCCTAACGCAAAAAAAGTTCCCTATCAAGGACAACCGGGTCTGTTTATCTATATCAGTCAAGATGGACTGAAGCAATTCAGACCACCAGTTGTAAAACAGGACGGGCGTACCTTAGCCAACTTTCAATGGAAAGATCCGGCCACAGAATCATGGTTTGGCAATGGTCACATGGAAGTCATAGACTAGGAAATAATTATGATCCCTCAATTAAAAGGGCTTATGACCCAAAGTCTCGAATTACTAGAGGACTTTCATCCTTCTGACTATGAATCATTCGAGGTAAGGGTAGAGGCGTGTATTGGCACTGAAGACAGCAAAGGTGGGGACAACTTTGTCATAACAATAGTTACACCAAAGTTTCTTGACCAGAAGTATTCTAACCAAGACGCACCATTCCTTTTACATACGATGCTAGTTAAGGAATGGAATCCTAAGCTAATTAGAGAACGCATCAGTAAAATGGTTACAAGCGTCTCCGGAAAAGATTGGCCTGAACTTGCCCTGAAGTTAAGTCGCTATGGATACTGGGAGTTCGAAGATTCCCGGTCAATATAAAGGGCGTGCGTCGTGGCGCTAACGAAGATTAGAATCCAGAAAGCAAGAAATACATTTGATGCCGCTTCCCTATCGGCCATTGTTTTCCATTTCAGCCATGAAAGCCACGATCACGTCTCCCAATACTTTAGATACCTTCTAGCTCCTTGAGCTCCTGATAGGCACAACTCTCTCGAGTGGGAAGCTGCTCAAGTGCAAGCCGAGCCGTATCAGGAAAATCAGTAAAGAATCCATCGATGCCGAGGTTGCCAAAGGCTCGGTATTCGTCCAAAGGGCTCTGATAGCCGACAGCCAAGAACTGCTCTTCGTTTCGGAAGGTATAAGGATGCACCAGCAGCCCAGCTTGATGCGCGGCAGCAACAAGGGGGAGAACCTCGCCCAGTTTTTCAGTCGCTTCTTTTTTTCCATCCCCATTGAGATCGCTCGGCTCGCTCGGGACACGGAGAACAAAGCTCGTTTTCCACGGCCCGATGCCTGCCGCATAGGTGGCGATCAAACCTCGCAGGCTTTCAGGCTTCATGAGCTCGCTATACGTCTCGCTCCGTCCTGCCGACTTATAGTCATAAGGCTGCTCCTGAGGTTCGCCCAGAAGCTGGACCAAAGGCAGCCGAAGACCCGATTCTCGCATCAGAGGGGCGAGGATATCTTTGAGATTTTTGACTTCAAAGGACTGAATGAAGATGCGCCCAGGATCGGTAAATTTTTGGGCTTTGAGTTCTTGGACCAGCCGCTCTTCCAAGGGTAGACCCTGCTCACGAAAATACGAGGGATGCTTGGTCTCGATATAGATCCCGACCCGGCGGCCACTTGTCATCTCGAAGTTTTTCACGAGTTGGATAATCTCAGTTAGGGTCGGAATTTCGAAAGATCCGTTGAAGCTTTGATCGCGATAGGATCGACTTTGCTTGGCGCGGAGAGTTTTGATTTCAGCCAGAGTAAAGTCTTCGGCAAAATAACCCGCCTGCACCGTTCCATCGACCACCTTCATTTTCCTACGTGCCGCGTACTCTGGACGCTCGCTGACGTTGCTAGTCTCGATAATGTTGGGCTCGTGCCTGGCGATGAGCACGCCATCGCTGGTTATCACTAGGTCAGGCTCGATGAAATCTGCCCCCATCTCCATGGCGAGCTGATAGGAAGCAAGGGTATGTTCAGGTCGATAGCCAGAAGCTCCCCGATGAGCGATGACAAGGGGCTTTTGCCCCGTAAGGGTTGGCCCCCCGCACGCGTCAGGAACCTTCGCATCGGCGTTTAACGAGAGCAGAAGAGAGACAATGATCCCCGTTGCAGAGCCAGAGACACTGAACGATGGCAACATAGGCATGACCTCAAAGAAGGTGTGAAACGCTGCGAGGACCCTAGCTGAGAAGCTGCTGGGAAAAAGAAAAGTTCTGTGAAGATTTCTGAAATTTTGTCGAGTGGCTCGGCTGACTTTCAGTGGCAGAAGAGAAGCTATGCATGCCATTATACACTTCCCGCTCGGTAATCTTCAATAGAGCAAGTCAAATAGGAGTCTGCATGTTTATGAATACTTTCCAAAATCTTGCCCTCGCTCAGCATCAAAGAATACGCCTTGCTTGCATCAAAAATCTTGCTCTGGGAGGTTTTGTTTTCGCACAGCTCTTGGGCTGTGCAAAAGACGAAGGCACCAGGCGCACAGGATATGCGATCGGCGAAATCTCGCCGTTTTATGCTGTAAAACCAGGGGCCACATTCCCCAAAGCTAACTTCCGCACGAAGGTCTCGGGACATTACTTGGCCGCAGAGAACGGCGGAGGTGGAGCCGTCAAAGCCAATAAGACCGTAGCTCAAAGCTGGGAGACGTTTGAGATAGTCGATCAGAATGGGGGATCTCTGGATCACGGGGATCAAGTCTATATTAGAACGGCCAACGGTCAGTACCTTCAGGTTTCAAACGGCACAGGTACCGCCTTGAACGCGGCCTCACTGAACCGCTTTAGAAAGTCTATTTGAACCTACTCACTGCTAGCTATTTTATAGCGTGAGATTAAGGGCAAAATAGCAAACAGCTAAAGCGTATGGGGAGAAAGGTTTCTTCCCATCTGTTATCCTACGAGCTGCTAGATGTGCATCTAACAACCTTTCGGCTTTAAATTAAGCAGCTTTCCTATAAGGCTCATCAA
>JBGSTX010000338.1:0-15598 GCA_041736305.1 Oligoflexus sp.
CTCGGCAATTGCCAGGAAGTTTCAGGCCTTTAATCTCCGCTCAGCTCGCAGACGGTGGGGCTGGGACAGGGTTCTGCACGTAGCGCTTCGAATCGATGTAACAGTTAGGAATGCGATCGCTACCCTGTTCCTGCAGAGTGCAGAGTGTCGTGCGGATATAGTAGTATTCAAGAATCTGTTGATAGGTCCAGGCTTTCTCACCGGCCAGCGCTGCAGCTCCTACCTGGCTCATGCCAACTCCATGACCGTTGCCGATACCGCGGATGAGTAAGTGACCCGGTTCCTGCCGATCTTTCTCAAAGGCGAAGAGCTGCGAAGGGAGCTGAGGAATCATCCTCCTCAGGTTTGATACAGGAAGCAGCTGCGACTGTCCTTCCTGGTCGATCAAAGTCACGTAACGCACGCGGCCTGAGGGAGAGCGTCCTGCCACAGGTACCAGCACGTCGCGCAAGACCTTCTCTTCGTCGAACAAGCCCTGAGTCTTCAAATCCTGCTCAAGAGTCGCAAGCGGTATTTTCCGCTCCCATACTGTTTTCGAGAGTTCCATGTCATTGGCTTCGGAACGAGCTACGGTATACGGTACCGACTGACTCCAAACGGACAGTGCTTCTTCCGTTTGACCACCGCTCTCCGCATGGTAATAAGCTTGGATGACTTCGCCTTGATAAGTGAGAATCTGGCCATCGGTACTGAACACGGCTTCATCCGTGCGAGGATCGAGGAGACTGGTGCCCGTATAGGCTTGGAAATTGATCGTGTCATCGACATCCCAGAAGCGGCCCTCGTTATTTTTGCGAGCCGAACCTAGGTGATAGACAGCATAGGTGCGGGCTGCGACGGCCTGAGTCTTCAGTGATTCCATAGGCCAACCGCGGTAGACTTCGGAAGGTACCACACCGCGTAGATAGTCGCTGAAATTGACGAGATTGATAGCTTCAATGTCTGCATTCGCATTGAGTTGGAGATAAAGACGTCCGTTGTACGGATAACTCTGAGCAGCTGGAACACCTTCGCGAACGAGACGAAATCCAGCGGGGCAAGACAGCACCCGGGGTTCAACTAGATCAACGTTGGAAAATTGGAATTGCGAAGCTCGGAGGAGAATTCCACCAGTCGACGTAGGAGCCTTACTAGAGCCTCGATAGAGAGCGCAGGGCTTATCGGCCACGACGCTGATCCGACTCTTGATAGTGTCTATACCGTGTGGTTTATAGTCGCGCTCGTGGGGAAATATTTTTACTCGTATTATAGACCCCTTGTCGCCCTTGAGTTGTAGAGACTTGAGGATGGACCAATTCGGATCTTCTCCGGCCCAGGCCTGGGTGCATGAAAAAATGAGCGCAAGCATGAGCGTAAACCCATTGAGCGGTAAGCTTTTCATAGCTTTCATCCTCTTCCACATTTGTATTCGCACTCCTAGCATGTGGATGGAACGCCTGTCTAGAAAGAATACAAAATGGCATGTCCATCCATAAGCTTAGGATCGTCCGGAAGGGGTCAAAGCTTTTTTCGACTTTAATTACATCCTTTATCTAGGCGATTTAATTGCATTAATAAGATTTACTAAAATTTTAATAAAACCATATTGACATGCGAAATTGCCGTGGTATCTTGAGTCTAGCCATAGGGCTTTCTGACGTGGAGTAAATCATGCTGTATCTCGAAAATTTGGCCCAGTCTCAAGCAAGTAAGACCGACCCCGGCACAGTTCGTTCAATGAGCGAACTCGAAAGCTACCTCATCAAAAACATTGGTGAAAACCTCAGCCTCGACGACTTAGCACTGTCGATGAGCATCTCGAAATTCGCTCTAACGCGCCTGTTTCACAAGCGTTATGGCGTAGCTCCGATGCGCTGGCTCTGGTCTTTCCGGGCGCACCTAGCTAAGGATGTAATATCCATGCAGCTCGGTTTGCCATTGATGGACGTGCTAACCCTCTGTGGATTTAATAGTCCCCAGCATTTCTCGCGCTTCTTTAGGAAGACCTTCCGCCAAGCTCCTTCCAAACTTATGAAAGAGCTCGGCGTCATGCATGCCGATGACACGGGCAAGGCTCGCCAAGAGCTTTACGAGCGCTTTGAAAGCATAGTCTCGACCTCTCTGGCCACTTATATTCGCAACTATAAGCTACCCACAGTTGCTGAGGCGATGGCCTCTGCAAAAGCCGACGTAGGATTCGAACAAGAATCCGGAAGCGAAAGCATGTCGATCGCTATCCTCGAAACCGTCGACGCCTGACGCGTGGCGCCCCAGCGGCGCCGCTCCTCTGACTTTCCTGTCCAAGCCAAGGCGCCCATGTAAACTTTGGGCTGCGAGGCTAAGGTTTTTCCGCTACCATGAACCGCATTTGCTATCGACCAACTCGCTCTGAGGTCATGCGATGCGACGTTTCATGGTACCTTTCCTCTTTCTCCTTTTCCTGCACACTCTCCTGACGAGCTGCTCCCTTCGAACGATCGCGATCCGTGAAGTCACCGATATGGTGAGTGACTCTATTCCTGCCTTCGAGCGCGACGATGACCCGGAACTCATTGCAGAGGCTCTGCCAGCTCATATCAAGCTTTTAGAAGCCATGCTTGAAAGTGATCCCGAAAATACCGCCCTCCTCGGCCTCTTGTCCCAGCTTTACGGTAGCTACACTTTTGGTTTCGTCGAACCCGAACTTGACTTGGGTAAATCGGCGCGAAAGACGCTCGTCAAAGAGAGAGTCAACCGGCTCTACCTGCGAGGGATTCGTTACGGAGAAAAAGCTCTGGGTATTGTCGCCAGCTCTTGCAAGCGAGGGCTCGAAGCCACGACCGAGCTCGACAGCTGTCTTCAGCAAGTGGATAAAGAGCATGTTCCGCTGCTCTTCTGGTATGGTTTTAACCTAGCCGCATACATCAATCGCAACCTTAATTCCGTCGAAGCTCTCGCCAAGGGAGCCAACGTCGAAAAATCGATGGCGAAGGTAATTGCCCTCGATGAAAGCTACCTCTTTGGTTGTTCACACGTCCTCTTGATGGCCTACTACGGTTCACGCGCACCGATGATGGGTGGTAACCCCGAAAAGGCTCAGACCCATTACGAAAGAGCAAATCAGCTCAGCAAGGGCCAGTTCTGGCTTGCCGATGTTTTCTATGCCCGTTATGTCCTCGTCCAAAAAGATGATCAGCCAGCCTTTGAAAAGCTTCTCACTAAGATAGTCCAACTGCCGTCTGATGCTGCGAAGGGGGCGCCTCGGATGGCGCTTTACAATAGCCTGGCGAAGCAACGGGCGAAGCTGTATCTTGAGAATTCAGATGAATTTTTCTGAAGGAGTCGACTCGATGTCGCGTATGCCAGTGCTTAATACCCTGAGCGTCTTAATCACGTTTTGCCTTTCAGCAGCACCCTTGGCTGCCAAGCCTCTCAAGTTCGGAATCGTCACCCCAAAAGGCAGTACCTGGACCAATATCGTCGAAGAAATGCGCGATGATATCGCCGCTAAGAGCGGTGGCAAGCTCGAGATAAAGGTCATGGAAGGCGGTAAGAAGGGAGATGAGGTCGACATGTTGCGGGCAATGGAGCGCAACACCCTCCAAGCTGGTGCCTTCAGCGGCGTTGGGCTAGAAAATCTGGTGAGTTCCATTCGCATCCTCGAGGCCCCTCTCCTTTTCAAAACCAATGAGGAAGTCGATGCCGTCAAAGAGCAGCTTTTCGACTACTTTGCGCAGGAATTCGACAAGAAAGGCTACGTGCTCCTCGGCTTTGCTGAAGCCGGCTTCGTCAACGTCTTCTCGAAGCAAAAAATTGACAATGATGCCAGCCTCAAAAACATTAAGATGTGGGTCTGGAGTGGCGATACAGTAGCTTCGCGTTTCCTGGAGGAGTTTGGGATCCGCACAACTCCTCTGACTCTTGCCGACGTTACGATGGGTCTCGACAAGGGAATGATCGATTCCTTTTATAGCCCGCCACTCGCCGCGGTTGCCTTTCAATGGTCATCGAAAGTCAAATACATGATGGACTACCCTTTTGTTAATTCAACCGGCGCTTTCATCATCAAAAAAGATACTTTTAATGAACTCCCCGCCGATCAGCAGAAGCTAATGCGCGACGAGGCAAAGATCTACTGCCGGAAAGTAGTGGAAGCGACCCGCAAGGATAATGAAAAAGCCCGCGAAGCTCTCAAAAAGCAGGGCATCGAATTTCTGACGCCGAGTGAGGCCGACATTCAGAAGTTCCAAACTTATGCCAATAACGTCTACAAAAAGAGTATCGGCCAGACTTACCCTAAAGAACTTTTTGACAAAGTCGAAGGCATCCTTAAAACCTTACGAGTAGCCAAAAAGTAAACTAGGTAAAGGCTAAGCCAGATGACAGAATCAAAATCAACATCGCCGGCTATCATCGTGACCCGCACGGTCCCGAGCAGTGTCCAGGCTCTATTCGACGCCTGGACTAAGCCGGAATTGGTCGAGCGCTGGGGACCGCAGAGGGCGAGTATCGATGCCCAGGTGGGAGGCGAATTTCGCTTCGAAACGGATGGAGTTGAAGGGACCTTTGACATCCATGTCGTCAAGGGAAAGTACAAGGAAATTGTAGCGGCGAAAAAAATTGTCCAGACCTGGATCTATCAGGGACCGCTTTCGCTAGACGAAGAGATTGAGACTTTAGTCACAGTCGAGTTTAAGGAGAAGGCCCGTGGCCTCTCTGAAATCATTGTGAAAGAAGAAGGAGAGCCTCTCAAAGAACCCGACGCGAAAAAGTCGGCGCGCGAAGCCTGGGAAGCCGCCCTGGATAACCTGAGCATAGTCTGTGTGTCTTGAATCGTCCAAATTTGCAAAGGGTGCTCACTTTACAGTGAACACCCTTCGGACTTAAGCTTCAACCTCTAAAGCTTATTGTGCCTTGTAGAGAGAGACTTCGACATCTGCGTAGTAAGGCAGATCAGGGAAGTTTAGCTGACCGTCAATGACCGTGAAGCTGCTTGAGGTCTGACCATTTACCTTAACAGTCCAGCGATACTGGCTGAGGTCCATGTCCAGCTCACCGAGGTCGAAGCTGGTTTTGTGTTCCCCGGCGAAGGCATACTCGATCATGATGCCCTCGTCGTTATCGAAGCTGCAGGCGCTGAGGTCGACTGCCGAACCGCTGACGATGATACCGCTGCAGGGGCCCGACTTGGTACCGACTACGCTTACCGAAGTAGCGACAAGTGGGTAACCAGTGTCGATCGTCCAAGCACCGTCACCGCTTGCTGGGTAGCGAACCGTATAGGCGCGAAGGGCACGGAATTCTGCAGCAGCAAAGACCAGTTCGCGACCCTCGATCCGGTAGTTCATGAGGCGCTGGGTTGCAGCGTCATAAACTTTAACTTCACCCAACTTAGCTTGCGGCACATTCAGCGGGTAGCGCAGACGAGGAGTCTGCTCTTCGTTGAAGCTGATGCGGATCGCAGCGCCGTCTTTAGGTGCTTGTGCGAGGCGAACAAGCTGGCCTTGGGCTACGTAGGAGTACTGGTTGCTGGCCAGAAGAGTCCCATTAACACTGACTTTGAGACTTCCAGACTTAGGTGTGCCAGGCGTCGCAAACTCGTTTTCCAGGGGCTCATCGCGGCGATATACAGCCTTGACCTCGCTAGCAGAAGGGGCAGAACTGAAGACCACGCTGTGAGTATTCACATTGTAGCTATAGTTCGAAGTCGCTGTACCATCGAGATAGACCGAGACTGTAGAAGGATCAGCATCGTTGCTGAGAGCAAACTCGCGCTTGGGAGTCTGAGTTGCCGTTGCGTAGTCGATGCGGATGCGTGAGCCAGCAGCTGGTGCGCTGGCAAACTCAACGATGTTGCCACGAACTTGGTAACCAGTAGTGCGAAGAACGTCGTTTACGTAGACTTTGAGGCCACTTGCAGCCGGTTCAAAGCTCAGGTTAAACTGAGTCTTGAGCAAGACGCTCAGGTCCAAGCTGATCGCTTGGAGGGTAGAGGTATAGTCGGCATCACAGATCGACCCTATGGTCCCGCCAGTCCTAGAGACCGCGTCGGCATAGATGTTCGCTTTGTAATAAGCCGTGCGGCAGGCGCTCTGTGCCTTGTTTGGCTGCCAGGCAAGACCGTAGACGCGAGCATTCGTACCAACCTGACGAATCGAAGCTAGATAGTCGATAAGGTAGTTGGAGCTTGCCCATGGATCAGTTCCACAACCCTGACCATTGGAGCAGTTATCTTCATCGCTAACGACTAAGACTGCAACCGTCGAGTTGCTGCGGAGCCATGAACCTTCGGCGTTACACTCGCCTTTCAGACCGTTGACAGCCTGGAGGATACCTCTTTCGTTACCCGTTCCTTGGATACCAGCATTAACGGCGCTTGAGAAGTGAGCAGCAGCTTGAGGATCACCCTTAGAGATGAGCCCGCGCAAGCAACCGGCCGCCGGGTCGGTTGTAACCACACCGATTTTCCAATCAGCGTTGCCTACATAAGACAGCAGGGGCATCATTTTGTTAGACAGATTAGTCTGCTCTTCTTTCATCGATCCTGAAGTATCGATGACGACGAGGATGTCGAGTAGACCCTTAGCAGAAGCTTCCTGTTGGAAGAGTTCCGAACGGTTTTCAAGCGTTGAGCCCTGCTTGAAGGTTTCAGTGACTACCGGACGGTTGGTCTGAACATAGTCAAGCTTGGTGGCCAAGAGATTGCTCTCCATGGTACCACTTTGCTGAACTTCACCGAATCCAGTATCCAGTGCTATATTGCCGTTTTCGACCTGAGAAGCCTTGAAGCTCCACTTGGCGAGCGCGACAGCCGGACCGCTGGTGGGTTCGCCACGATCAGCGGCTGTTTCGTCGCTTCGTGATCCTAAAGCAGGATCATCAGTCGACGAGCCGTAAGAGCCGGAACCCGAATTATCGATTTCGCTGCCCGGTGCACCTTCACCAGAATATTCAAGAAGATCAGATGAGGTAATACCGGTAGCGCGTTCGACGAAAGCAGGGTCTTGTGAGTCGCAAGCACTCAGAAGACTAAAAAGAAGGGAGCCGGAAAACAATAGCCAGCCTTTGGACGGTTTTACGTGTAACATTAAGAACTCCTCTATAACCTGGTCGTCCCATTTCCATATGTGGACCGCATCGGTTGTTTGTAGCGTCCTGCTACTAGGTATACAAAACGGTAAGTTCAAATTTTAATTTATTAGGTGACGCAAGCACCCGTAAGTCTTGAGCTTCGAGCTGAAATTAAAGAGTTTAGAAAATTATCTTAGAGGCTGATTTTGAGAAAGAGCTGTCCACGGCATACGTGGCTACGCCGCCTCTGGATAATTATTTCCTAGTGGAAGAGCTGGAATAGGTCTTATGATTTTGAAGGTTTGAAAAGACGGGAAAAATTCGGGCTCAAGTAGGCGAGCCCTCTGGAACTTAAGCCCTAATGTTCTCTAGCGCGAATGGCCGTTTGTACGATCGATGCCAGGTAACTCACGGATCTCTCGTTGAACTGGTGCCAAGGGATAATGAAGTCGGCGCTCTTCTGGGTTGGTTCGATATAACGTTCATACATCATTTTCACAGACCCAAGATATTGCTCTCGACACTTCTCGAAACTGCGGCCTCTCTGTTCCATATCGCGACCTACTCGCCTCAGAACCCGAATATCATTATCTACCGAGAGGAAGATTTTCAGATCGAAAAGTCGGACCAGTTCAGGGTAATAAAGCGAGAAGATTCCATCGACGATGATAATAGAGCTAGGTACCAGCCGTTCCGTGAGCCCGGTGCGGGTATGGGTGGCAAAGTCATAGCAGGGACGTTCTACGGGGACCCCATTCCGCAGCAAGCTCACTTGCTCGTGCAGGAGGTCACGTTCAATGGCCTCTGGATCATCAAAGTTTTGCTTGGCGCGTTCAGCGGGAGAGAGATGCGATAGGTCCCGGTAGTAGTCATCAAGGCTGATAACGAGGGGTCTTTGCGTTTCGAGCTGGTTCCAGAGGTTTTTCACGAAAGTTGTTTTACCAGCTCCAGAACCTCCGGACACGGCAATCATGAATGGTGACGGCATGTCCTTACCTCCTGAGGCGCAATCTAATCAACTTAGCTCTTCTTGACAATCACAAGTTGACGATGGCGTGCCTTGGAAATAATAACAAGATCATTTCAGAAACTTAGCCCTTTGGAACTATCTCCGCTAGCTTGAGATGACTAGCTCTCCACGCGGCGAGGATAGTCGCAAAGAGCGTCATAGCCATAACAAAGCAAGAGATCCATGTGAAATCACTCTCTTGCAAAATCACTCGAAACGGTACCCCTTCAGTCAGAAAACCTGCATCGTATATGAGACCGAGACGATTGCAAAAGGCCGCAGCCAGGTACGAAGCCAAGAGGCCGCAGACACTGCCTACGAGCGAAAGGAAAGCAGCTTCCCAACAGAAAATCGCGAGGATGTGCCGGGGTTGGTAGCCTATGCTGCGTAAGGTACCGATTTCAGGCAAGCGCTCGTGAACGATGCGGACGAAGTTGTTGAGAATAGCCATGATTACGACGGTGACAATGATACTGATGACCATGAGGCGAAAAATTTCTAAAAAATCCAGGCTTCGTCGGTAGAGTTCGCCAAAGGTCTGGTGTTCCCGCCAAAGCTTGGCTTCGACTGGCATTTGGCTCGCGACTGCCGCGGCCTGGAACTCCCGCAGCCAGCGTTTTGCATCGATGCCAGGCTTGAGACGGACGCTATAGTAGGAAACGAGTTTAGTATCGAAGAGCTCCTGCGCAGTTAAGAGTGGCAGCATGACGACGTAGGTGTCGATTTCAGCAAAACCCGTGGTAATGAGACCCGCGACGTCAAAATCCATGCTGTTGGATTGGCCCTTTTCTGTCGTAACCTGGAGCTGAATGCTAGGATTTTCACAGTGGAAGGGGCGAATCTTGGGCTCATAGCCGAGAGCGCCATTGCTCGGGCTTTCAAGACTCTTACAAGCGAGTATCTCAGCCAAACCGCGGCCTAAGAGAATTCCGTTCGGCGAACTCCGCTCGAGGGTCTCACCGGCAAAAGTATTCCAGCTGAAGATTGGCTGCCGCATGACCGCGCCTTCGGCCGGGTCAAAAGCCAAGCCGATGAAGACGTCATTAGGTTTGCCGCTGGTGATAAAGCCGTTTACGTTGAGAAAGCGAACTCTGTTATCGACCGTCTGGCTCGGGCCGACTCTTTCCTTGTCGAGATATGCGTCGACCCAAGCCTGCTCCTCTGGACCTAGGGAGCCCTCGTCCAACCCAGACTTTCCTGGGTGAGAAATATCGCGCTTTTCTATCAGCAAAGTGCCGAGCATCTGCCTCTGGGCGAAAGTCACCTCATAAAGTTGCTTCACATCGTGAATGTAACCCTCGAATAAGCTCAAGGCGACAAAAGCCATGACGATAGCGAGCAGGGCACTTAAACTCTTTTTCTTATGCAGGAAGAGATTACGCCAAGCTATTTTGAGGAGCATCATTCTCTCTTACCGCAGGAGATTGTTGACGTTGAAGAGGCTATCAGGAATCGCTGCTTGAGCCGGAGACGAGTAAACCAGCACGCTGGCATTGGCTGGATTCTGTGCATCGTTGATCTTCATTTCCGATATGAATTCAACCTCACTGCCTTTGACTTTTACTTTGTTGAGGTAGGCGAAATTCGCCGACTTCATGGCTTTGCCCTGGCGATTCAGGAACTCAGCTTTGATTCCCAGACGCTTTTTCTTACTGATCCAGTAGCGAATTCCGTCATAAGTGCTGCTTGCGCCAATGGCTTTGAGATCGAGCCGCCAACAGTCTTCACCGTTAACGGCTTCAGAGCCAGAGATTTTGCCACTATAGTCGCGGGCATAATTGGTGGTCGCGATATCACCGTTGGCGGCCTGACCGGAGAGTTTTTGCCTCGCCGAAATAGCCAAGGGTTTGCGCAGACCGGGTTTGAAGTACCAGATCGTCCTATCATTGAAGAGGAAAACCTCACCCTTATTTCGTGCCGGCGCCAAGGCCGAAACGTGAGCGTTGTTGCCTTTTGCCTTTACTTCATAACTCGTTGAGCTGCTCTCGCCATCTTCGCTACTGCTAATACTGACCTGCCAGCTGTATCCCTCGTCGCCGCCCCCTCGGGCTCGATCGGCGTCCTCAAGGAGCTTCTTCGGATCCTCCTCAGCCGCAAAAACGCCTGGCGCGGAGAGACAGATGCTGCTCAAAAAAAGGCTGAAGAAAAGAGAGGCCTGCATATTCACCCTTTGTTCTGTGTAAGGAGCTCGAGACAGGACCGCTTAGCCATGACGAAGCTGGTAGTGCCGCTAGCAATCAGGACGAGCAGAGAAATGGCCGTGGACACCTGCACAATGTTACTAGGGTTAGGCACCAAGAGGAAACCTACGCTGCCTGCAAATCCTGGGGGATTGAAGCGGATGTCTGTGCTATTGATCACTTGGCAGAGCGCTTCTGCGACCCCAATTCCAATAAGACAGCCAAGAAACGCGATAACTGCTGCTTCGGCCAGGAAAATCTGTACGATTGGCCAACGTTGAAATCCGAGGGCTTTGAGCATTCCCATCTCTTTACTGCGCTCCAAGACGTTCATCATAGTCAGATTGATTACGCAAAGCGCGACGATGCTTGCAATAAGAAGACCGCAGAACACACCCATGGCCTTTATAAAACTCATGATTCCCACATAGAATGGACTGATGCGCTTCTCATCCCAAGGGTATATATCAAGTTCGAGCCCCAATTTTTTAAGGCGTTCGTTAAATTCAGGTGCCAGCTCACGCGCGCGACTGTGATCCTTTAGATAGACCGCCAAGTAGGTAGCCCTATCAGTCTGATAGAGATCCTGAACCAGCGAAAGGGGAGCGGTTAGACGAGTATCCTCGTCGATAGTAGTACCCGTGCTGAATATATGGGCGACGTCGGCATCGACCGCACCGAAGTGTCCATCAAAGGTCAAACCCATCAGCTGTATATTAGGGTCTGCAGCTATACGATCTTTCGCGTCTGGCCCTTGGCAATAGGCCTTAAGATCGGTCAGCGGTTCGATATCGACCTTATCGCTCAGCACGTTAGCCTTACCTAGGAGACTAGCGAGCCCGACAGCGAGCCCGACGACTTGGGGGGTTTCATGCTTGGCGAAAGCCTCTCCTCGACGGTAAACGAGGAGGTCTTTACACCACCTTTGGACCTCGGGTTTAGCGCGAAATTTTTGATCGAGCTGAGGGTCATAGCCGATCACTTCAAAGGGTTCAGAACTGCAACCATTGCTGGCTAGACCCGTCATCCTTAAAAAAGGGCTGAGCTCTTCGACAGCTGGATCGTGGCCCAATTCCTCGCGAATGATCTTTTGCTCTGAGGCGCTGAGAGTGAATTTCTTCGGCAGGCTTCGGCTTTGTAAGAGCCCACCTTTTTTGTATATGATCACACTTCCGGTTCCGCGTAGATAGATAGCATCGTTCTTCAGCGTATTTTCCCAGCGATTCGTATAGCCGCCCAGGCAAACGAGACTAGCGCATCCGACAGCCACGGCAATCAGCGTATAGATATTGCGGGACTTCTGCCGCCAGAAATTGCGTAGACCCATCTTTGCATATATCATTCTTCGATCCGTCCATCACGAATGCGAACGACCCTTTGCACGCGACGAATAAGCTTTTCATCGTGGGTAGAAAAGAAGAACGTGACCTGACGCTTCGCGTTCAGTTCCAGCATCATTTCAACTATCTGTTGAGTCGTCTCCGAATCAAGGTTGGCTGTAGGTTCATCGGCTAAGACCAGCACAGGGTCGGTGACGAGAGCACGTGCGATGGCTACCCGTTGCCGTTGGCCGCCGGAGAGGCGATCCGGATGGCTATGCATCTGCGCCTGCAGACCCACATCCTTGATGATATCGACCACGCGCTGGTGCCGCTCCTTAAATGGAATGAGCTTATTGATGAGCAAGGGCATCATCACGTTTTCGTAGACGCTGAGCACCGGGATAAGATTGAAGCTCTGGAAGATGAAACCAAGCTTTTCATTTCTGAAGCGGGATTTTTGCACTTCATTCATGCCGAGAATATTCACGCCATCGATCTGCACCTGGCCCGAGTCGGGAGTGTCGATACAGCCAAGCATGTTGAGGAGCGTGCTCTTTCCCGATCCTGAAGCACCCAAAACGGCTGTGAACTCACCTTTTCGAAGTATGAGATCGATTCCTCGCAAGGCCTCTACTCGCGTCTCCCCGAGCAGATAGGTCTTCTTGAGACTATTCAAAGCGACGAATACTTCGCGCTCGGCTTTATTTTCTACCAAGTCCAGGATCCCCCTCCGTAGACAAGGCTGCTATAGCCTTGTGATAGCTCACCTGTAGTTCTTCCCTCGTTGACCTGCACGCCTAAATTCAGCACGATGTGATCATTCCACGATGTATCAATATTGGCAATGGCACTGCGACTCTCATCCGAGCTGGAACGGATACCGCGAAGAGAGAACCTGCTTGGCTTATTCCCTCCCCACTCCGCTGTCCGGAAAGATGCATAGACGAAATCACGACCAGGCAGGAGACTACCAGGCTTGGTAAAAAGTTCGACATTTCTTGCGCTCGTCTCAGACGCGAGAGCAAAAAAGCCTAAGCTACGTTCATCTCGCGTCCACGCGCTCTCATCATGGAAAAATTCCAGCCTGAGATCACTACCGTTTTCCGCCACGTAGCGGCCGCCGATAATAGCAGTGGTGTAGCGGGCCCCGGCCCGGCTGCCTGGGCGGCCTAGAACGAAGCCTTCATCGGCAGGGCTCAACGAGGGATACCAGATATCTGGCCGGTGTAAGAGCAGATCGCCGTAGAAGCTGAGGCCAGGCAGAGCTTCAAAATTACCATAGAATCCGAGCGAAGCTGCTTCGTAGCTGGCAGCCGCTAATATGAGACCGAGGTAATCGGTTTGTGTCGCATCCGAGTACTCGGCCTTTACTAAAGCTCGTCTCTGGAAAGTTTCTTCGAAGGCCGGCCGATCCTCGCCATTGGCCGCTGGCTCGACGAGCACCACGAGACTTGTCTGACCGTCCGGAGAATAGTTGGCCCGCAAGAGGAATTTTCCGCGCGTCTCAAAGAAGCCCAGCTTATCGAGGCCGAGGTCGCGAAAGATGGGATTAGATGGGCTGGCTAGTTCTGCAGGCCCCCACTGATAGTTTTGTAGTCCCACGACTGCCTGCCACCCATCAGCGAAGGCGGAAGCCACATAGGCTTCAGAGACGAAGGTGCGCGAGCTAGATTCGACCCTCTTATAGACCTCTGTTCGCCGGGTTCGCCTTTGCTCTTCAAATTCGAAGCGGGGTCTCAAGATCAGGGTGAGATCCGAACCCTCGGCCCGCGAGAGTTTGATTTCGGGCCGGACAGCAAGTTGCCACAGGTGTTGAGGAAGTTGGTAGACCTGATTGTCGGGATTGGTCCATTCGCTTCTGACCTTAGCACTTCGAGCTTGCGCGATTATGGATGAGCTGGCGTCGAAGCTCCAAAGACTCCCCTCCTGGGCTAATACCGGAGCAGATGCGAGAAGACTGAATAGGTAAAGGAAGACCTGCGCTGAAGAGCGATGGCTGCCGCCATTATCTCCGCCGTGTTGCATGAAACCTCAGCATAGTGGCTTTCGCTTCGAAAAGGGCGACAGCCCCTATAATACATATTGAGTGGGCTGCCCGCAATGCTAGCTGCTGTGTGAACGACAATGCCTGCAAAAGTGGCAGTTCCTACCCTAGGAATCTACTGTGAAGAGACGCTTCATTTTCGCCAAACTCCAGACTCTGAAGCGGTCTATAAAGGAGTAAGCGGCTGGTATTACCACCAACGTCAGTACGGTCGAAGATATCAGTCCTCCGATCACAGCCACCCCCATCGAGGTGCGCTGGGCAGATGCTTCATTCAAACCAATCGCTATCGGCAGCATCCCGGCAATGAGGGCAAACGTGGTCATTAAAATAGGGCGAAGGCGAGTCTTACCAGCCAGCAGCATCGCTTCTGCCCGGTCCATTCCTTCGCCAACTTTCTGATTGGCGAAATCGACGAGCAAAATGGAGTTTTTGATTGCCACTCCCAGTAAGAGAATGCAGCCGATCATCGAGTAGAGATCGAGGGACTTTTGCGTCATGAAAAGAGCCGCAAATGCGCCACAGATGGCGAGGGGCAAGACCAGCATAATCGTAAATGGAGTTACAAAAGACTCGTAGAGACTGGAGAGCACCAGATAGATGAAAATTACAGCAAGCAAGAGGGCGATCACCATATTCTCCATCATCTCTGCAAAACTCTCGGCTTGACCCACGAAGGTGTAAGAAACTCCTGGGGGTAGCTGCATATCTTGGGTCAGAATGCGCTTCGTATCTGCCATAGCTTGAGCCATCCCACCTCCGTTAGGAGAGAGGTCGGCATTGACTTGGATATAGCGGGAACGGTTCTGCCGATTGATCGACGAGGGACCTACGGCGTCCTCGAAACGAGCGAAATCCTTTAACCTTACATTCACCCCGTTCATGTTGGGTACGTAAATGGAAGCCCACTCCTTCCTGAGATTACGCTGCTTCTCCTCCACCCGAAGGCGAATATCATACTCTTCACCTTTATCGCGGAATACTGCGGGGGTGATGCCTTCCACCTGTCCTCGAAGCTCAGAGCCAACGGAGTTCACCAGCACCCCCAGACGTTCCGCTCGGGCTTGATCAACCTGGATCTGAACCTCGGGCTTTCCAGGTCTGAAATTGAGGTCGACGTCTTTGAGCGCTGAGTTGCTCTCGAGTCCTCGCTTAAGATTTGCGGCGACCTTCTCAATCTGGTCGAGATCTGCCCCTACTATATTGACCGCAAAAGGCCGCATGCCGGCAGCAACCATATCGATTTCTTTGACGATAGGATGGGCGCTGGCGAAGCTTTTAAGCTTGATCCGTAGCGCTTCTTTGAACTCGGAAGTGTTGATGTTACGATCTTTACGCGGCACCAGTTCGACGAAAAACTCCGCCCAGTTCGGCTCGCCCTCTCGACCGACGGTCAAAGCCGTGTGGTGAACCTCTCCGAAACTGCGCACCTCCTCGTCGACCTTGAGCGCGAGTTCAGCCATTGCATCGAGACTCGTGCCCGGCGGCTGATCGAGAGAAATGGCGAACTCGCCGAAATCTTGCGGTGGTAAAAAGGTTTTCGGAACAAATTTTACCAGCCATAAGCAGCCGACAAAGATCAGAAACGCTCCCCCCATGAAGAGCAAGGGCCAACGCAGAACCCGATGTAGAATCCACACATAGAGGAGTTCGCAACGATCCTGGGCGCTGTTAAAGAAGCGCAGAATGGCACCAAGAGTGTAGTAATGCAGCCCCTTTTTTGGGCTGCTATGAACTCGACCAGCCAGGTAAGCTGAAAGCATAGGGGCTACCGTCAGCGCATCGAAGAGGGAAATCAGCATGGCGAAGCAAATCGTCAGGCCGAATTCCTTGAAGAACTGGCCGACGATGCCTTGCAGGAAAGCAATAGGAGCAAAAACGGCTATAACAGCAAGCGTCGTGGCGACGACGGCTAGGGTCACCTCACGGGTCCCCTCTTCGGCTGCTTCGCGAGGAGTTCTTCCCATTTCAATATAGCGAAATATATTTTCCCTCACCACGATCGCATCGTCGA
>JBGSTX010000043.1:0-3718 GCA_041736305.1 Oligoflexus sp.
CTTCTCACTCTGCCACTGAACGATAGGATCGAAGGCCGTGAAGATGCGGAGACCTTCTTCACCCAAGTCCTTATCCTCGTAGTCACGCTGGAGATTGCGATGTACGAGGTCGAGAAAGGCCGGAAAACGATTTGCACGCCAATTTAGCGAGGGCCGGACCTTGACTTTCATCTTAATCGCCGCCTCGTACTCTTCGAGGCTGATCTTCTTCTGCTCAGCCAAGAGCTCTAGAACCCGATTGCGCCGCTTGCTCACGCGCTCGGGATAGCGGACGGGATTGTAGTGAGAGGGTCCGTTGACCATCGCGGCCAGGATCGCTGCTTGGTCGAGACTGAGGCTCTGGAGAGGCCGTCCAAAATAGAATTCGCTGGCGAGACCAAATCCATGGATAGCGTTATCACCGCTCTGTCCGAGATAGATCTCGTTGATGTAGGTCTCGAGGATTTCATCTTTGCTGTAGTGCAGCTCGAGCAGGACGGAATAGACCGCCTCATTGAGTTTTCTCTTCAGCGAGCGCTCGGAAGTCAGATAGAAATTTTTGACCAGCTGCTGGGTGAGAGTGCTACCGCCCTGGACCATGCGCCCGGCCCGCATGTTATGGACCATGGCCCGGCTGATACCCTTGATCGATACGCCCCAGTGCTCGTAAAAATCCTTGTCTTCAATCGCCAACAAAGCGTCGATCAAGATAGGCGGCACTTGTTTGAGCTGAACCAGTTTGCGATCTTCTTTTTGAGTCGGGTAAATGCCACCGATTTTTTGTGGCTCGAGGCGCGCTAGGGGGACTTCGGCATCGTCGAGTTCGACTTTGACGACTTTATCATCGACGAGTTTCACCTTGATCTTTACCGGACCTTCAAGACCTTCCCAAAACTCAAACGAGCGACGGACGATGGTATAAGAGCCTTCACGCTCACTGTACTCACCAGGTTGCTCGGCCTTGCTGGTCTTGATGTAGGCGAGTTCCTGCAGTTCATGCTCGAGATCTTCATTGCGTATGGGGGCTTCGACATAGAGTTCGAGAGGGCGGGCATAAACGAGAGAAGGCAAACGCCAGCGCTTGCCTTCGACTTTCTGTCTAACGATGTAGTCCATCTGCACGACCTTCGCAGCGGCGAAAACCGTAACGATCAACAGCAGCCAAGGCCACAGCTTAAGAACTCGAAAGATTTTATTTCGCAGATCGGGGAGGCGCATTATCAGTCTTCCAAACGATCGGACTAACTTGTCGAAAATTGCCGACTAGAACCGGCAATTTAGTCTCGATTCAGATAAACCGCCACAAGAAAACGGCGCTCTCCCGGGTCATCAGCGGCTTGGAGCGGAGCCTCAATTGCGAGGGAGCTCGAAAGGAGTCTGCTTTATCCATAGAGTGAAGCTGAATCACGTCATTTTAGCACATATACTTGATCTGGCTTTCAATGCGCTCCCAGGTAAGCCTTCTGCACTTCTTCGTTCGAAAGGAGCTCTAGACCTGCACCGGTCAAAGTGATTCGACCATTGGTCAGAACGTAAGCGCGATCAGCCAACTTCAGGGCTTGATGAGCGTTTTGTTCGACGATGAAGATAGTCATGCCCTGAGCCGCAACTTTGCGGAGATTTTCAAAAATAGCCCGGACGACCAGCGGCGCTAAACCCAGACTAGGTTCGTCCAGAAGGAGGAGAGAGGGGCGGGCCATCAAGGAGCGTCCAATGGCCAGCATCTGCTGCTCGCCCCCGGATAAAGTGCCTGCTCTTTGACTGAAACGCTCTTTCAGACGAGGAAAGAGATCGTAGACCCAAAGCAAATCTTCATCGATGCCGCTAGGCTCGCGCCGCGAGACCAGCCCGATCTTAAGATTCTCGTACACTGTCATGCCGGGAAATATATGGCGACCTTCTGGAACCAGCGAAAGACCCTTGCGTGCGATTAAATGCGTGGGCACCCGGTGAATATCTTCACCAGCAAAGCGAAGACTCCCAGCGCGGGCGCGCGGGACCCCAAAGAGGCTTTTCAGCAGAGTCGTCTTGCCCGCTCCGTTCGATCCGATGAGGGCGACGATTTCGCCAGTTCGAACTTCGAGCGAGACGCCGTGCAGAACTTCGGTTGCACCGTAGCCGACATGTAGATTATCGATTGCGAGCAGAGCTTCGCCTTCAGCCATCGTCTTAAACCTCTTCCGTACCGAGATAGGCCGCGAGTACCTTCGGATCACTCTGAACTTCTTTGGGGCTCGCGGCGGCAATGACTTCGCCATAGTTCAGGACTACGACTTTTTCCGAAATACCCATAACGAGCGACATATCATGCTCGATGACGAGTACCGTGACCGCATGCTCGGTGCGGAGTCGCCGAATCAGCTCCGAAAGTTGCGCTGTTTCACGCGGATTGAGACCGGCTGCTGGTTCGTCGAGACAGACCAGACGCGGCTTCGTACACATCGCTCGCGCGATTTCCAAACGCCTTTGACTGCCGTAGGGCAGCGAACCCGCGAGGTGATTCGCCGACGCTTCGAGCCCGACAAAGCGAAGCCATTGATAGGCTCGGTCGAGCGCAGCTTCTTCGGCTTTTCGAAAGGACGGCAGCTGGAGAAAACCTGAGATGAGATGGCGATTGACTTGCAGATGCTGCGCTACCAAGAGATTTTCGAGCACGCTCATTTCAGCAAAGAGCCGAATATTCTGAAAGGTGCGAGCGATCCCACTCCTCGCGACCCGGTGCGTGCCGCCGAAAAAACCCTTGAGCGACTGACAGATATCGTACTCACCCTCCCCTTTTAGATCGCGCAGGAGTATGCGTCCACTCGTCGGTTTATAAAAGCCGGTTACGCAGTTGAAAACACTGGTCTTCCCAGCTCCATTGGGTCCGATCAACGCTGTTATCGAGCCTTCGTGAACTTCGAAACTCACTCCATTCAGGGCGAGGATCCCGCCGAATTTTAGAGTCAGCTGATCGACTCGCAGGAGCACCTCTTGCCTGGACTTCATGGGAGCTTGCGCCTGCGACGGCATATCAGCTCTCCTTCACGACAAAGTAAGGTCGCCGCATCTGAATGAGACCCCGGGGTTTCCAGAGCATGATGAGCACCATGGCAAAGCCGAAGATGAGGATCCGATAGTCGGCAAACTCGCGCAAAAGTTCCGGCAGCATCGTTAAAAAGAGAGCCGAGAGCACCACTCCCGTCAGCGAGCCCATCCCGCCGAGGACGACGATGGCGAGCACCAGAGCGGATTCGAAGAAGGAAAACGACACCGGCGAAACAAATCCCTGATAGGCTGCAAAGAAAACGCCGGCGACACCGCCGATCGAAGCGCCCATCATAAAGGCCGAAAGCTTGGTCGTCACGTGATTGAGCCCGAGCGAACGGCAGGCGATTTCATCTTCACGCAGCGCCTCCCAGGCTCTCCCTATCGGCATCCGGCGCAGGCGTGAGACCGAATAAAGCGTCGCGACGACGACTACTAAGAGCACCAAGTAGACGAAGGCATCGAGTCGATGGGGCGAGTAGTCCAGGCCGAAGACCTCGTGGAAAGGCACCCCCCCTTGCGTAGCGACGCGCTTGAATTCCCAACCGAAGAAGGTCGGTGCCGGTGCATCGATGCCGTTGGGGCCACCCGTAAAGTCGAGCCAGTTATTGAGGATGAGCCGAATAATTTCGCCAAAGCCGAGCGTGACTATAGCGAGATAGTCGCCGTGCATGCGCAGGACAGGAAAGCCGAGGACAGCTCCAAAGCAGCC
>JBGSTX010000053.1:0-27304 GCA_041736305.1 Oligoflexus sp.
CGCAGTAAGCGGTTTTTCTTTCTCCTTAGATCCACTTACCTTTGCAATCAGCTGATCTATAGACTGCGGAGGAAGCGATGCCAAACTCCCCAAGCTCACGGCTCGAGTTCTTCCTGAATCGGGAAGTTGAGCCGCCATAAAGTCAGAATTCAAAACAAATTCTGACGCAAAACCGGCGGTCCCATAGCAGCTTAGGCCAAGCACAAGCGATATGTTTTTTTGCCAGGTGCGTATGCTCATAGAACCCAATCCCACTGACCTCATTCGGAGTGAATGCAGGTCTCGTCTTAGTCTTCGGCATTTTCCCCTCGTACTTAATAGCAAATACGGAGGGCATTTTCTGCCAGCCTACTCGGATATCAGAAACCATTCTACGAGCTCATTATTAAGAGAAGCTGAGACTGATGAAAAGGGGCTTTTTTAGGAAATTCCCAAAAAGAAGGGGCGGGGTATAGCTCAGTTAAAAACTTTTCTTAGGCTTTCTTGGAGGCTGCTCGGTAATGCAGGAAGAACGAGGAGTTCGAGCAGGGAAGATTTGCAGCGGTCTCTGGCAGCCAAGCCTAGATAGCTTTCCCAGCGCTCCAAAACCTGATGCGCTTCAGCCAAACTTGAGGGTCGGCGGGCTTCGATCTCGATACAAGCCTGAAAACTCTGCTGGTAAGTCGCCCGATAAAAAACGACTTCAACGTCTTTGAAATAAAACACCTGGACAGATTTAGCCAAAGTCCCGGACCATAGGATGCCAAGAGGTTTAAGAAAAGCATCTATTGCCGCAGCCTGATTTCCCCGTCTGACATCAAGGGCGAGATTAACTTCGGTTCTCGCCTCATTATCGCCAGCTAGACTTTTGAAAGTAAGCTCTTGCAGCTTAGAATCGATCCGGTGCCTAAAGACACCTGCTGGCAAACTGCCGGTCAGATAATACGTATCGCTCACTTCAGTGGTATAGGCCTCGGAGGGTCCTCGGGCTTTTAACTTCTCGAGAAGAACTGTTTCATCGTAGTCAAAAGGTACGAGAAACTTATGCTCGATCTCGAGAAATTGAAGCGCTGAGGATGAGGACAGGTCAGTCATTGAATCGTCTGTATTGTGAAGAGATTACTTGCCTCTTTGCCAACTGACGAGAGCGTTATCGAAACAAAGACATATCGATTGCCGTCGGTGAGCCATGTTCTGCGCGTCATAAGATTGTTGATGATGGGGAAAACTTGCTCAATATCAGGCGCTTCATCCAACAGTATGCCCATGACCCCGCGAACAAGTCGCAGTCGACGGACGACTTCGGGTGACATCGTTACAGCAATAACTGGCGTCCGCACCCCATACGAAGAAAGATGCAAGGCGGTATTTCCAGCTTTAGTTAGGCAGACGATGGCCTTCGCCTGATTACGATAGGCAGCCTTATATGCAGCAAAGGTGACGGCTTCAATCTCATTAGTGATGTCAGGATTCTTTTTGAGCCAGTTGAGATCTAGATCGTTTGGCGTCGACTCGGCGTCTTCGATGGTTTTGATAGCCAAAGAAAGGCCGCGTTCAGCATAGCGTCCGTAGGCAAGATCCTCAGAGAGGACAACGGCATCGGCCCCATCAAACACCGCGTTGGCGATGTCAGACACCTCAGCCCGGGTCGGAGTTGCGTTGTGACGCATAGATCCTAGCATCTCGCTTGCTACCAAAGTCATCTTAGCGAAATCATTGCATTTTTGTATTGTTTCTTTAGTCACCATAGGGACCAGCGCGGGGTCCATCTGCATGGCCAAATCAACTCTAGATATCACTACGCCTTTGACGAAGGGCAGCAACTCATCAAGATTATTAAGGGTCGTACGATTGGCAACTTTCAGAAGCAACCAGGGACAGCTCGGCTGGGATTCTAGCCGACGGGTGATCTTTTCAAGATCAGCTGGCTCCTCGATCGAAGGCAGAATGAGATAATCAATATCAGCATCGCCTGCCGCTCTCCAGGTTTCCTCTGGAATATCATCTACTTTGACAGCTCTAAGAGTAGCTGGGCATTGGATGTCGGCATCTGGATAGACCATTCCACCTTGGACTACTTCAAGCGTGACCTCATCGCGGCCTACTTTTTTAGTCTTCAGGACGACCATGCCTTTACCAAGATAGACAGAATGATCGGCAGCGAAGAGTTCTTGCCATTCATCCGTTCGGATGCGGAAGTCTCCCTTACCATTGGCAGGGGTCATGGTGATCTCTTCACCGAACTTGAGATCACGAGGACTTTCGAGGTCTACAACGCAGCCACGCGTATGTTCGTGCAAATCGACGAGTAGAGGAAGTTGCTCTTTAGCGAGAGGGACTTCGCGTTTAATACGTCGGCAGTACTGGACCACCTGATCGAGATCGCCCCGTCCTGATACGATACGTATAGCATCAACTTTATTAGGATCGATCTTCTTCATCAGTTCATCTGTAAGGCACGAACTATCGAAAGACCAAACCACGTGGGTTCTGCGCATGCGGTTGACCATAAGTGAAACATTCTCCATCGAGACCGGGCAAAGGGGTTTTCGAAGTTTTCTTTTTAAGAGAACTTCTAGGAGCTAAGTTCACCGATCCTGTTTAAGTCTTCGGTGAATTCAGCTTTTCTCCCATGCGTACTGGTCGACTTGACCAAGCTTGGTCCATACGATAGCGTTTTGCCAAGGTCTCGTCAAAAGCAATAATCACCGTCGAACCTAGCATAAAGGTCCCGAGCTCATCACCTGGAACAAGAGCTGCAGAATGCTCGAGGGTAAAGCTCTGGGGTCCGTCCAGAGCCAATTTGTGGCGTCCTCGATTGCTTGCGAAATCTTCCAGAAAAGGCGTAGTCATCCGCCCCACGTTTAAGGCTCCGACCATCGCGAGATAAAGTGTCCCTTCGCCGGTTTCAAGGTCGAAGACCAATCTTTCATTCCGCGTAAAGAGACGAGGGGTCCATCGGACTGAAGGCTTATTGACAGGCCAAAGTTCTCCGGGAAAATAACGCAAGTTGCGGAGAGTTCCACGGACGGGACTATGAACTCGATGATAGTTGTGTGGGGCTAGATATATTGTGGCTGAATAGGCCAAATGCACCGAAGATGGGGCCTTAGACCCAAACATTAGCTCTGAGAGTGAGTAGGTCAAGCCTTTTGCCTGCACAGCAGTATTATTGACTGCAGGCCCCGCTACACTCAGGATCCCGTCAGCCGGACTGCAGGGTTCGCTTTCTATGGGCCGCAGTCCATCCTTAAGCTTGCGAGTAAATAGGTCCTGGACTGAAGCATAGGCTTCGAGCTGGTGTTCGGCTTCGCTCATATCGATTCGAAAAGTCCGGGCAAAACTCGAACAAAGGAGCCTATTCAGGGGAGCCGGCAGTTTAATCTGCGACACCGACCCTGCAACGCTGCTGGCAATATTAAGGGGAACAATGCGCCCTATCCCGTCAAACACCTTCGATCGCATCGGCTTATCTCCTAAAGCAAGTCCAAGAGGCAATTTATCGACCTGGACCGTAATACTCCAGCCATACCATAGGACGCGCCAGCGTCTGAGGCTTGGCTGGTGATATAGGGGCCACTGCTATCTCCCAGATCGGAGATACTCTTCAAAATGGGTGCCGGTCTATTCCCGGCTGTCACCCGTAAAGGCGGCATTTCTGCCGTAGATTCTCTTCGTCAATGTTAGCCGGTGGTTTTTAGAGAAAGCACTGTCCCTACCCATCAGGACTGTTTAGCCGTCTCTCGCAGAGCCTGGGACTAGAGAAGTATCCCAAGGTGCCTATATCATTCACCAGTAACGTAGCCCTGTTGCCAGGACTGAGACTAATCAACCAAGAGCTTAGAAATTTGCTTCCTCCTTTCCAAGCCCTACCCATACCCGTCAGGGTTGGGTGGGGTGATTGACCAGAATTCAATGCACTTCTAAACTTGCGCCTAAAGAAGACAAGCCATCCATACGCGAAATATTTTGGGCAAGGTAATCTTCGAACACAAGCTGTGCCTCCGCCGCCTGGGCCGCTCGACGTTCCACCTTGCTTTGACCACGGCGTTTCGGAAGGCTAGGCAAGAGGCCCAAGTGGGCATTCATAGGTTGAAAGTCGCCAAGACCGCCTCCCGTAACGTAAGCCGCCAGCGCACCTAAGATGGTGCCTCGAGGTGGAAGGTTCCAGTCTTGTCCCGTGAGCCGAGTGCTGGCTAATCTACCGACCAAGAGGCCTATAGCTGCGGATTCAACATAACCCTCCACGCCGGTAATCTGTCCAGCCAGATACACATGCGGTGCTTCTCTGAAAGAGAAATCAGCCTGAAGGACTTCAGGGCTCTTCAGATAGGTGTTGCGATGCACAGAGCCGTAGCGAAAAAATTCGACTTCAGCGAGCCCCGGTAGCATGGAAAAAATTCGCTTTTGCTCGGGCCATTTCATTTTGGTCTGAAAGCCGACCATCGAAACCATCGTTTCCTCGCGGTTTTCCATCCTCAGCTGAACCGCAGCCCAAGGTCGCTGACCGGTTCGAGGATCGATAAGCCCCATAGGTTTCATAGGCCCGAAACGCAGGGTTTCACGGCCCCTTTCAATCATAACTTCGATCGGCAGGCAGGAC
Source organism: Oligoflexus sp. (assembly GCA_041736305.1). Taxonomy (GTDB): domain Bacteria; phylum Bdellovibrionota_B; class Oligoflexia; order Oligoflexales; family Oligoflexaceae; genus Oligoflexus. The sequence continues at coordinate 4,583 of JBGSTX010000053.1, forward strand.
TCAAAGTAGCGAACGTCTTCAAATTCATGAAGAGGCATTTTTTCCGCCGCAATTACTGCATCGATAAAACGTTCGTACTCCTCCTTATTAAGGGGAACGTTGAGATAATCACCAGGCCCTTCATCATAACGACTTGCTTTGAAGACCTGTTTAAGATCTATCGAATCAGCTGCCAAAATAGGCGCAATCGCATCATAAAAGTGCAGGCTCTTCTGGCCACGACTTAAACCCTGGAGGCTTGTGCTCAGGCCAGCAGATGTTAAAGGTCCACTCGAAACGATCCAAATTTCGCCTGCTTCAGCAGCAGCAAGCTCAGTTGGCAACTCGATAATTTCTTCAGAAATCTTCTCGAATCCAGGATAAGCACTCAGCTTAGCTTCAATCAGCCGCGAGAAGGCCAGACGTTCAACGGCTAGTGCTTGTCCAGCCGGGACAGAGCTCGCCTGAGCTGCTTGTATGATCAGTGAGTCAAGAGCTAGCATCTCCTGTTTCAAGAGGCCAGGAGCTGAGTCCGGATTTACAGACTTGAGAGAGTTGGAGCAAACTAGCTCCGCTAAATCCCCTGTTTGGTGAGCTGCGGTCATTTTTTGCGGCCGCATTTCATAGAGACGGACGCGGAGTCCACTTCGCAAAGCTTGCCAAGCAGCTTCGCAGCCAGCTAAACCACCTCCCACAATATTTACCAAAGTTCCGCGCTTCATCGCCTCTTCCTTTGTCATATTCGAACGTTCGCCCTTACCAGAGGTATTTGTTAGCCAGCGAAAGCCACTATTTTCGCAAATTCATGGGGATCTAAGGATGCACCCCCGACAAGGGCTCCGTCGACATCCGGCTGCTGCATCAAGCCTTTAATCAGTGAAGACTTCACGCTGCCTCCATAGAGGATCTTGCAACTCTCAGCCTTGGCACCAATTTTTTGCTTCAAAATGCCCCGAATGAAAGCATGAGCATCTTGAGCTTGCTGATCACTAGCGGTAAGCCCGGTACCAATCGCCCATACGGGTTCGTAGGCGAGTACATACTGAGCCGAAGAAGGGAGGGCCTCAAGAACCGGCCTAAGCTGCTTGCTCAGTACGGCCTCAGTTTGGGCGGCTTCGCGCTCAGCTCGCGTCTCGCCAATGCAGATGATAGGAGTGATGCCATTTTCACAGGCGACCTTAGCTTTGGCTGCAACACTCACATCGGTTTCATTGAAATACTGGCGACGCTCGCTGTGCCCAATCAGCGTCCAGTTGATCCCTAAATCCTTGAGCATTGCCCAGGATATTTCACCGGTGAATGCACCTTCGGCCTTCTCGTGCATATTTTGTGCAGCAATAATGAAACCGTCCGCACTGGCTAGCTCTCGGGCCTGCGGTAGAAAAGGGGCAGGAACCGCAAGCAGGACTTCCGCCCGATGGGGGCCTGCAGCTTTTAATGAACGCGAAAGCTCCTGAAAATATCCCGGTACGTTCGAATTCAGTAGATTCATTTTCCAGTTGCCAGCAATCAGAGGTGTTCGCATAGCTAGGCTACTCCTTTCTATTTCAATAGAACTTTGACACCAGGCAGAATCTTGCCTTCGAGAAATTCCAGCGAAGCACCACCGCCGGTCGATATGTGATCTATTTTTTCCGAGACGCCTGCCTTATTAGCTGCTGCTACGCTATCGCCGCCGCCGATGACTGTGTAACCCGACGCCTTTGCCATAGCTTCTGCTATCCGGATCGAGCCCCTGGCAAATGGATCCCACTCAAAGACTCCCATAGGTCCATTCCAAAGGACCGTCTTCGAAAGAGCTATGATGTCTGTGAAACGTTTCCCAGTCCTAAGACCAATATCTAGCCCCATCAGGCCGCGGGGAATGGTTTTGCTGGGGACTTCAACCGGCGTCGCCGTAGCTTCAAAGCGATCGGCACAGATGTGATCCTCGGGAAGAATGATCTCGACCTTCCGTGCTTCGGCGTTGCGATAAATCGATGCAACAAGATCCATTTTATCGGCTTCAACCCGCGAATCGCCAACGTCAATGCCCTGATATTTAAGGAAGGTGTAAGCCATAGCGCCCCCTATCAAGAGGTAGTTCGCTTGGTTCATCAGATTGAGGACTACCCCAATCTTATCGGAAACTTTGGAACCACCCATAATCACCGTAAACGGTGCCTGAGGCTTCTTCTGCAGCGTAGAAAGCACTGAGATTTCCTGCTCGACAAGAAAGCCAGCAGCTCTCTTTTCAGGCGGGAAGAGTTCTGCGACCGCGACGACAGAAGCGTGAGCACGATGCAAGGTTCCAAACGCGTCATTCACGTAGCAATCAAAGCCTTGAGCCAGTTTGCTGGCAAAGTCTAGATCATTTTTGGTCTCACCTGGATGAAATCGGAGATTTTCAAAAAGTATGATCTGATTTCGATCGAGTTGATTGAGAACATGTTCAGCAGGTTCTTCGGTATAATCTTTGACGAAGGCGACGTCGCAGCCAAGAAGCTCCGCCAGTCGCGCTCCAACCGGCTCGAGGGAAAACTCAGGCATGACTTCACCATCTGGCCGCCCTAGGTGAGACATGAGAGCTATTTTATGGGTTCGCTCAAGCAGGTATTTGAGAGTCGGGATAGCTGCGGTAATCCGCGTCTCGTCGGTGATCTTGCCTTTTTTAATGGGAACGTTGAGGTCTAATCGAACTAGCACCTTTTTGTTGTTAATATCAAGATCGGCGAGTTTTCTTAGTTCCATCTCCGCTTCCTTTCCTAGAAATCACGAGCATTCTTATGACTAGTTGAAACGTCGGCCGCGAACGTTTAGACTCCAGCACCATACAAGGACAGGCAAACCTTGCAAGTGAAAGAGACCATATGGGCAAGATCCAACACCTCTTTATTATCGATCCTATCGAAACCCTCAACCTGAAGCTGGATTCTAGCCTCAGAATGGCCAGGGCTCTGCGTAACATTGGCCACGAAGTGGCTCTCTGCACCCCAAGCCAAATCGAATGGCTAAGTCGCGATTCGAGCGCAGCTTGCTTCAGCCAGGACTTACGTTTTGGAAACCATGACATCAACTCTTTACAATTGGGTACGACCCAAAGGCGAAGACTCGATCAGTTCACCGCTATCCATATGCGGAAAGATCCTCCCTACGATCTGCATTATATTGCCTGTACATGGCTGCTCGATAGCGCTGTGGCCCGTGGCGTGAGAGTCTTTAATGCACCCGCGGCGTTAAGAAACCTCAACGAAAAGCTCAGCATCTTTCGTTTTCCGGAGGCTATTAACGAGGGACTCGTATCATCTCAGCCTGATCAGTTTCTGGCTTTTCTGGATGATGCGGCGCAGGGAGATGCGATTCTCAAGCCTCTCACGCTGTTTGGGGGGCGCGGAGTTCTACGCCTCTGCAGGCAGCAGATGGGCGATGAGCAGATTCGCCATATTTTAAACGAAGAAACGCGGCACGGTGAAGATATGCGTCTGATGCAACCTTTCGACCGGCGCATTTTTGAAGGAGAAGTTCGAGCTTTTACGGCCGGTGGACAAGCTGTTTCTTGGTGCGTGAAAAAGCCTCAAGGCGGAAATTTTTTAGCGAATACCCGCTCGGGGGCGACGATCGAACCCTACAAGCCTTCGCCTAGCGACCTTATACTAGTCACAAATATTGCAGAAAAACTCTATGAAGAAGGCGTTTTCTTTGTGGGTTTCGATGTCATAGGTGGTTTTGTCTCAGAGATTAACATAACTAGCCCAAGGCTTCTCCATGCGGCTCAAGATACCCGAGACTATTATGCTGATCTCGCCAAGATGATTGAGAGTGAGCTGCAGCTTAAAAAAATATATCCATAATTTTAGTTAGTTAAAATAATTTCGTAAAGCCCGGGTCAGAGCTTCCGAATCGTCATCCCAGTAATACTTGGCTAACTCAGGGGTGATATAGTGAAAACGTTGCGAAACATAATCCGGGCAGGCGCTCTCTCTGCTATTCTACTCTCCACCAGCTGCACCAGCAGCGATAGTGCCACAGTAGACGAAATTGTCGACGAATCTTCTGATAATCAAATTAGTTCTCAAGAGCCCGAAGAAGCTCCTGCTAGTCCTGACATTCCTTCGCCTGCTGACGTTTCGAAAGAAGTCGCTGGGGCCTCTGGAACGATGGCTGACAGTGGCTCGGTCGATTCCGGCAGCCCTACTTCGATTCAAGATCTTCCGCAAGATCAGCAGGGGGTTGACTCAATAAATCAAGCCGAAGACAACAGTGTGTCGGGTTTGTCCAGCGGTTCTCTCGATCAGGTTAGTCCTGACGTTCCGCCTCCTCCTTCTCTTTCAGAAATCGTAGGGGACCAGGAACCGATGGGTTCCGATAACGAAACCCCCGACGCCCTTTCGCCCGCTCCTGAGAAAAAAGTGAAGAATCACGGCAAAAAGATTCGGAAGAACAAAAAGGCCAAAATGCAAGATGCTTCGCGTAGCACGCAAGGCAGTGGCGACTCTAAGGTTTATATTGTCCAACCCGGCGACACTCTCGGGTCAATCGCCAGAGTGATCTATGGCTCAAGCCGCCGTTGGCATTCCATCGCCCGTACGAATCAACTGTCACACAGTACTAGAATCTATCCTGGAGACATGCTTCGCTACGATGCCGACGCCGATTCATCAAGTTTCGATGCTGAATGGCAAAGCCTCCCGCAGAGCAGCGTTTCGGTCCGAAAGTCGGATACTCTGTCTTCGATCGCAGCTCGCATTATGGGCAATTCACAGTACTGGAAACTGATCTGGCGCTGGAATGAGGATACTCTCAGTAACCCTCACCGCATCTCTCCCGGCACCCAACTTAAATACGTTAAACCTCAGGATTTGACGGCGTTTCTTACCGAACGTAAAAACCGGGAACTAGCTCACTAGACGAGAGCTTATTCTCCATCCTTTTCGATATATCCAGGAGTCTCTCAAGTTGTGGGGTCACATTCACGATAAGACCTGAGAGACAAGAGGATCAGGAGGATGCAAAATGAGCGCGCTTACGAATTACCTTGGTGGAATTTCAGCTATCTTTCTGACATTTGGTAGTTTTATAGCCTGCGGAACCCAGATGTATAAAGTATCGGTCGCTGAGGACTTCGATTCAAAGCGGTCCGAAGCAGCCCATCCTGCTTCTGCAGACAAGAATTCCAGCCTCTACGGTATCCACGCTCCCTCCGGCTGGGCCAAATTGCCTGTAGATTTTCGATTTTCTCCTGAAATGGATCCAACCCAGCGCGTTCAGCTGATGGCTGCAATGAAGAAATGGGAATGGGCGGTAGGACAAAAACTCTTTGCTTATGCCGGCGAACACACGGGCATCGTCGGTGACTCGTTCAAAGACCTTTATTCTTCTTTGCTGGATGACGTTAACGGGCATTACCTAGACGAACATTGGGCGAAAACTAACAAGCCTGACCATGTACTTGCTACAACGATTTGGAATAACGCCCATGACTTCTCCCTCATAAGCAAAGCAGATATCCGCTTTAACAGCCAGCACTACCTAATAGGCGATAGTTTTGAACTGAAGGCGACGGCAGAACGTGAGGTAGTTGATATGCAATCGCTTGCCCTCCACGAACTAGGTCACCTACTAGGTCTAGCCCATACTGACGATGAAGTTGATTCGCTCTCGATAATGAATCCATCGCTCTACATCGGTGAAGGCCTTAGCTCGAGAAAACTCTCGCGCGGTGATTTAGAACGCATTCACCTTATTTACGGCTGCCATGGTAGAGCCTGCGATATCGATGCACTTCTACAGGAACAAGAGAGCGTAGACTGGGGCAAGCTAACCTTGTCGGCAAAGCGTTGGATGGAATCAGAGGGTCAGTCTCCCGAACTCAACTTCAACTGAATTTTTCCAGTCAAAAAGACCTTCTACGAGCTCGCGAAAGCGGGCTTTCTCTCCTTTAAACACTCAAGCCCATAACCAAATAATGATCGACGAGGCCTGGCGCAGAACCTATATTGATTGGCACCCACAAGGCATGCCTAAAGGAGCCCGTCATACATGATAGAGCTGGAACCGAGCTACAACCCAAAACAGTATGAGCAGAAGTGGTACCAGAACAGTGTGAAGAAAAAACACTTCAGCGCTGCCCTCAATACCGAAAAAGTGCCTTTCACTATTTTAATGCCCCCTCCCAACGTGACCTCTCAACTTCACATGGGCCACGGACTCGGTTACTCAATCCAGGACCTCTTGACGCGCTGGAAAAGGATGAAGGGATTCAACGCTTGTTGGTTGCCAGGTACAGACCATGCAGGTATCGCTACGCAAATGATGGTCGAAAAAGAACTTGAGAAAGAAGGGCTCACGCGCCGCGGCCTAGGCCGTGAGAAGTTCGTTGAACGGTTGACGACTTGGAAAGACAAGTATGGTGGAATCATACTTGAACAATTCAAAACGATGGGCTTTTCCTGCGATTGGGATCGGCTAGCCTATACTATGGACCCCAAGCTTTCGGAAGCTGTGCGTTATGTTTTCGTTAAGCTTTATCGTGAAGGTTTGATCTACAGGGGTGAACGCCTCGTAAATTGGGATACCGCCCTACAGACAGCTATTTCTGATGATGAAGTTGAAAGCAAAGAAATCAACGGATCGCTTTACTACTTCCGCTATCCGATTGAAGGTAGTGACACTTTCATTCCTATCGCTACTACGCGCCCCGAAACGATGCTGGGCGATACGGCTGTTGCCGTAAATCCCGACGATGATCGTTACAAAGATCTGATTGGCAAGAAAGCTCGTTTGCCTTTTGTCGATCGTTTGATTCCTATCATCGCTGACAACTATGTAAAAAGCGAATTCGGAACAGGGGCTGTTAAGATAACCCCAGCCCATGACCCTAACGACTTTGAAATCGGCAAACGCCATTCACTGGCATTCATCAATGTGATGACCGAAATCGGCACAATGGCTGATAATACACCCCCTCCTTTCCGCGGCATGGATCGCTTCCTAGCCCGGAAAGAGGTCGTCAAGCAGATGAAGTTATTAGGTCTTTTTGATGAAGAGAAAGCCTATAAAACCACTCTGCCGCACTCAGAACGCAGCAAAACCATTATTGAACCTCGGCTATCGCTCCAGTGGTTTGTAAAGATGAAAGAGCTCGCCGAACCCGCCGCTGATGCTGCGCGAAGCGGAGACTTGCAGTTTCATCCCGAAAGCTGGCGAAAAACCTATCTCTATTGGCTCGACAACATTCAGGACTGGTGTATTTCTCGTCAGCTTTGGTGGGGCCATCGCGTTCCGATCTGGTACTGCCGAGCCTGTGAAGGTCTCAGCACTGGCATAACTGATCCGACTCATTGTGAACACTGCAAATCTGCAGAAATAGTTCAGGATGAAGACGTGCTCGATACCTGGTTTTCGAGCTGGCTCTGGCCATTGAGCCCTTTCGGGTGGCCGGATGAAGAGTCTAAGCTGAAAGACCTCAACTATTTTAACCCGACCGACGTCCTGGTAACGGCTCCAGAAATCATTTTCCTCTGGGTTGCCCGCATGGCTATGGTCAATCTCAAATTTCGACAGACGCTTCCTTTTAAACACGTCTACTTCAATGCTACGGTCTGCGACAAGCAGGGCAGGAAATTCTCGAAAACTCTTGGAAATGGCATCGATCCCCTCGAAGTGATTGAGCAGTATGGGGCCGATGCGGTCCGATTCACTGCTATAAGCCTCGCTCCTCTTGGGGGGCGGGTACGCATGGAAAAGGCTGATTTCGAACACGGATCTCGTTTTGTCAACAAGATCTGGAATGCTGCGCGTTTGATTTTTCAGCACCTCGAACCTTCTCAGGCTTTAACACCTCTCCGTGAACTACCACTGACACTTGCCGAAAAGTGGCTTATCCATCGCTTCAAGGAAGCTGCCCTGCGCATAAACAGCAATCTCGATACTTTTCGCGTCAATGATGCCGTCGAAGAAATGCATCATTTTATTTGGGGCGCGCTTTGTGATTGGGGCTTGGAGTGCGCTAAAACTGATCTTAGCTCGACTGATATATCGGTCAAAAATAGAGCTCTCTCTGTCTTAGTCTATGTACTCGATGGGGCTCTTAGATTAGCGCATCCAGTAATGCCCTTTGTGAGTGAAGAGCTCTGGCACAAGCTTCCCGCGCATCCAGATTGGGGAAAGCGCCCTGACAGTCTTTGCCTCGCCGGCTATCCAGAAGCTGAGCTCCTACCAAGCTTTACTGAAGAGGCTAAGCTCTGGAAAACCATTCAAGACATCATCTCCGGCATTCGCTCGGTTAGACAGCAGATGGGTTTACCACCGAAAGAAGAACTTCCAGCGTTCATCCGCGTGGACTCTGAGCTTAGGGAAACGGTCAGTAATGCGGAAGATTGGATCAAGCGATTGGCCCGAGTCAGTCAGATCACGACTGGGCAGGACATTAAGCGACCGAACCAGTCTCTGACGTCGATCGGCAAAGGTTTTGAGATTTACCTTCCTGTCGGCGGCCTTATCGATATCGATAAAGAAGTAAAACGCCTCAAAACAGAGGACCAGAGACTGAAGAAAATTCTGGCCGGATTGAATTCCAAGCTCGACAATGAAAACTTTGTTGCGCGGGCCCCAGAAGATGTTTTGGAGCAGACCCGAGCTCAAAAGCTGAATATGGAAGAGCAGATCGCTGCAATAAAGAAAAATTTAGATGCTCTAAGCTAAAAATTTTTATTAACTCCACGCCTGCTCAATGTCTGAGCAGGCTTTCCCCCCCTTCTGAATTGCGCAATTAGAAATAGATTTCTTCAGATTTTCTATCTTCTTTAAAATACCTGTCACGTCATTCATCAATAACTTTGCGGTACGTGGCTTTCGTGAAAAGATCATTCTGTTCGGCAGTCTGTGCCGAGCTTTCAAGCTTAGGATCGTTTACGTGCCTATGAACGCGCATCGTTCATATCCATGCTACTTCTTTCATCAGCTACGAATTTGCTGCGAATGATTCCAGTTAGTGGTCTTTCGTATTTACACAAACCCATGACAGGTCTATCAAGGATCCATCGCCTTCCCTCGAATTTTCGCGGGATAAAAATTTGCTTCCTTTAGTACGGAATTTCGTTTTTCAGTAAGCTTTCGGCGGTTTCATCAGTTGGTGACGATTCACTTTTCCATTTAGGAGAGCACGATGAAAATGACAAAGCACCTTGCTATCGGACTTGCTATCACTTTTGGATTGGTCGCGTGCAGCAGGGATTCCCAAAAATCCGAGGCGCCCCAGGCGATTGATATAGGCAGATCATTAGGTAGTACCGCGGCCAACACTGACGCAAATACTGATCTTAGTGAAAAATTCACCATCATGTCAGATGCAGAAAGACAGAACTTAGAAAATGAAATCAGTACTTTAAAGGGCAATATTCTACAGAAAAAAACTGATATCCAAGACCTGCAAAAACAAATAGTCGACCAACCCGAGAATGAGTCGAAGCTGCAAACCAGCTACAAAGAACTCGTTAGCTCGCTTGACGACTTAATAAAGCAATATTCTGAGAGAAGAACAATTCTCGTTGAGGATGATATTCAGAAGGACCTTTATCAATTACTCCAGGATGAAGGACTTGCATCACTCGATCAGTTGCCCCAAACTTTTACTAAGGTAAAGGCGAATGTAAACCAAGAGATAGAGCAAGCTAAAGGCCAAGAAGGTCCGCTCCAAGCGCAAATGTCACAGGCGGAGACACAGTTCAAGTATTCCGTGTCTAACCTACAAAATCTTGAGATGACGCTCAGAACAAGGGCTGACGGTCTTAAAGCGCAAGGCTCCTTAGCTCCAGCTCAAGAGGAAGAGCTAATTGCTATCCAAAGTTATCTAGAAGCCGCGAGCAAAAGGAGTGAGCTCGAGGGCAAAGCGATGGCTATGGACCAGGATATCAAACAGTTAAAGGATGCCATTTATCTATCTCAGCATGAAATGGCGGGAATACAAGCTCAGTTCATTGAAGCCAAGATGGCCCTTGAAAAAATAGAAGCATCTGCGGAAGATGCTCGGGCGGAAGCACAGGAAAAAGTCTCGAAGCTTGAAAGTGAACTTGCCAGGCTTGACCTGAACCAAGAACTTGATATGAGCAAACTTCAGAAGAGCCAAGATATATTTGATCAAACTCGCCTGGATTATTCCACGGCTGTCAAAAACTTAGAAGAAGCCAGAGCAAAACTCTCACCGCTGACACCAGAAGTGACAGCGGATGCTTCGTTCGATCAAATGAAGGAAGCACAAGACAGCCTCGATGCTCTGCATGAACAGGAGGCCAAATGGTATAGCGAGATCAATGGTTTAAAAGTAAATTTGGATAAAATTGAAGTATTAGAAACTTACTACCAAGCACGCTTCACCGGAGGATCTGTAGAACAAACCCCGACTACAGAGCAGCAGACCCCAGTTGTACAGCAGACTCCAGCTACAGAGCAGCAAACCCCAGCGGTGCAGCAAACCCCATCTGCAGAGCAAAAAAGTCCTAGTACTAAACCGCAAGAGCCCACTGTAGAGCAAAAGGCGCCTAAAACTCAGCAAGTCCCTCAAACCCAAGAAACACCTTTGCCGCAGCAAACAGCTCCGGTAAACCAGCAAAAACCAACCCCAGAAAAACAAACCACAACATCTGAAGTGCAGGCACCGGTAACTCAGCAGCAAAAGCCAACCACCGAGCAGCAGGCACCAGTAGCCCAACAGCAGCCAGCCACCGAGCAGCAGGCACCAGTAGCCCAACAGCAAAAGCCAACCACCGAGCAGCAGGCACCAGTAGCCCAACAGCAAAAGCCAACCACCGAGCAGCAGGCACCAGTAGCCCAACAGCAGCCAGCTACCGAGCAGCAGGCACCAGTAGCCCAACAGCAAAAGCCAACCACCGAGCAGCAGGCACCAGTAGCCCAACAGCAGCCAGCCACTGAGCAGCAGGCACCAGTAGCCCAACAGCAGCCAGCCACTGAGCAACAGGCACCAGTAGCCCAACAGCAGCCAGCCACTGAGCAGCAGGCACCAGTAGCCCAACAGCAGCCAGCCACTGAGCAACAGGCACCAGTAGCTCAGCAGCAGCCAGTTGGATCACCTGTTCAGAAATCGCCTGGAACTGATGAGGAAACCCCCTCAGAAAGTGCTGAGCCGCCCGTACAAGATGAAGTAATAATCGTGGAGCAAGAATCTACCAAAAAAGACGAAACCATTCAGATTCAAGAGGACAGCACAGCTCCAGTGCAAACGACAGCTGCCGCTCCCGCTCAATCGTCTCAGCAGATCGGAATAATGTCACTATGACACCATTCAAAGCATTAGATTCGTTCTAATAGAGAGTGGGGACGTACGTCTCCCACTTTCGACTTTAAGAAGATCCGGATAAGTTGGCTGGTACTTCGCCTCTTAAGCTGTGATAGTCTCGGAACAGACTATCCGAAAAGCAGTTCATGATAGGGGGGTACCAGTGTCGGTTCGACGAGCCTTAGCGATTGTTGCGACTCTCATTTTTTGTGGGATAGCTGCAGTTTACTTAGTTGCGGCTCGCAAGCCTGACCATTACCAAATTGTTCGGCATGTTCAGATTAACGCAAGCCCCGAACTAATCTTTGAATGGATAGGATTTTTTCCACGCTGGGAGCACTGGTCGCCCTGGAAGTATCGGGATCCAAGTATCGTAAATCGATTTGAAGGGCCTGAATTTGGCATAGGGTCGAAACTCATTTGGACTAGTAAAAAGAGCGGATCAGGTGAATTTGAGTTCGTCGCCTATGAACCAAATTCTAAGGTTCGCTATAGCCTGATCTTTCGTGATTGGGCTTCGACAAGTGAAGGTGAGATCAGTTTGCAGGAACTCCGCAAAGGCTATACCGACGTAAGCTGGAAAATTGAAGGCAAAAATTCAATTGCTACCAAAGTCCTTTGGACAGTTTTTGGGATGGAAAAGGCTATGGCGGCAGATTTCGACCTAGGGCTTTCACTTTTAAAGGCGAAATGCGAAGCCAAACAGTCAGCAGGCGTCCAAAGAATCCACTAAGATGCTCAGGACACTTTCCCACTCTTCCTCACGCAAATTAAGGGCAGGTGTTAGGGCCAAACCCTGACCTTCCATCCCATTTGCTAAAGCTATAACGCCGTGAGCACGTAAAATATCCATCCAGCGCGCTCCCTGACCTGGATTTCTCAATTCGATTCCTGTCATCAAGCCAAGGCCACGAATATCAAGTAGTAGAGGATGGTCGCCCAGAGCCTTCTTGAGATCATTACGCATGCGCTCACCAAAGCTCAGCGCTCGCTGCGCAAGTCTTTCATTCCGGATCGCTTGCAAAGTCGCCAGACCCAAGCGGCAACTCAGGGGATGTCCAAAAAAGGTGCCCGTGTGGATAGCCTCACCCTGGTTTTCAGGCCAGGCATCCATAACTTCTTTGCGACCAAAACACGCCGAAAGTGGCAAACCACCGCCAAGTGCCTTGCCCAGGCAGAGGAGATCGCATGGAATATCTTCGGCAAAGCTCATCTGGCCCGTTCGGCCAAGACCAGTGTAGATTTCATCGAAAATCAGCAAAACCCCTTCTGCATGGCAGAGTTCGGCCAGCTCCTTCAACCAATCAGCCGGAGGAAAGCGTATACCCGCACGACCTTGAATTGGTTCGACGATTACTCCCGCACAACCGTACCCTCTTCGTCGCTGCTCTTCAAACGCTGCGTAGACTGTCGCCATACTACAGCCGAAAGGCAGTTCCTCTACAAAGTGTTCCGGTATCCAGCCCTTAAAGGGAGCTTTAAAATCTCGTCGCGAAGTAAGTGGCAAAATACCTAGATCAAGGCCATGATAACTGCCTGAGAAGCTAATAAAACCGCGGTGTCCGCTGGCAATTTGCGCGGTCTTTACCGCTATTTCAACCGCCTGACCGCCACTGAGTGCAAGCGTGCCTTTCTGCAAGTGTTGCGGCAGGAGCTCCCCAAGGTACGCCAACAACTCGATTTTAGCCTGCGACGGGTAAACGTCTCCCATGGCATGTACAGACCAGCTTTCGTCCATAGTGCTGCGGAAAACTTCTTGCTGAACCTCACTATTGTGACCAAGCGCCAGCACACCAAATCCTGCGCACATATCAATATAAGGCCGACCTTCAACATCCCAAATCGTCGAGCCTTTAGCTCTAGCAAAAACTAGCGGTGGTTTCGCCGAGATATAACTCGCGTCGCGACATTCCCATTTCTCTAAGATCTGCATCCAGTCTGAATTAAGCATTTAGACTCCCTTAGCGCGTGGATGCCAGATATACTTGTGCTGCTGGAGATTGAGGCGAACGCGGGAAAGTCTCTCATCTAGGAGCCACTGCACGAGCTGCTGCGGCTCAAGCAGGCCAAAAGCACTTGAAAACAAGATTTGAAAGCGTTCATCGAGCTTCTGCTCCCGAACCGTATCCCGTGCCCACTCGAAATCAACTCGATCAGCAATTACAAATTTAATTTCATCTGAAGGTTTGAGAAAATTCAAGTTAGACCATAGGTTGCGCTCAAGCATTCCGCTGCCTGGGCACTTTAGATCCATAATAATATGGGTCTCCATCGGTAGAGTATCGACAGGTTCTGAACCACTGGTCTCAATCATCACACGGTAGCCCATGCGAATAAGTTCCTCGGCTAGCAAAGGCGTAGCGCTCTGAGCCAAAGGTTCCCCACCCGTGAGTTCAACTAAGGGCAGGCCTAGATGATCGAGTTCTGCAAATATATCTTCAAATGAAAGGAGGCGGCCGCCCTTGAAGCTATAAACAGTGTCGCACCACCGACAGCGCAGAGGGCAACCGGTTAACCTGATGAAGGAACAGGGCCAACCTGCAAATGCCGCTTCCCCTTGGACACTTTTATAAATCTCAGTTATGTGTAATGAGCGTTGCATGCACGATTCCCGCGGTTAGGAACTTTTGATGAAGAATGATGGGATGCCCTCCGTGCCCCCTATAGAGCCTGAAGGTGGCCCCTTTCCCTGGCAGCAGGGTTGGAAAGCGCTAAAATCTACTTGGCCCCAACTGGTTTATATCAGCACAGTCTCTATAGCAATACCGCAGTGTTTTCTCTTTTGGTTCCAGAGTCAGCGGGCTTTTGAGCTAGGTGAGGGATTTCACCTCGTCGAAACCCTATCTATCCCTATAATTATAAATATTTTGAAGAGTTTTCTCTTTTCGTACCTCTTTGCCAAGCTAGTAGCATTCATTTTCGCAGCCATCGGCTACTTAAGCGTCATAGCTTATATGGCGCGCCTCAGCGAGGGTCACGAAGGAAAAACCCTGCTCGCGCTTCGCGAGGGCTGCAGAGCCTTTGTACCCGGAGGTATTTTAAGCCTTTCCTTTCTTATACCTATTTCGGGCCTGCTCATTCCCTTTGCGCTGGCTCCTGCAGGCGGGCTTTTGATTCAATACGTCATAATATCTTTTTTTGTTCTTTTCGCCGCAGTCCCAGTTTTGCTTGTCCGAGAGCCACGGGCGCCATTTTTAGCGATAAGGAAGTCTATACGACTGGATTATGTCACTGGTTCGGGGATTTCCAAATGGTCCGCATTTTTCGTCTTGCTTACCTATGAGATGATGCTGTTTGCCGCACTTTATTTACTGGATTTTTGTCATCAGCAGTTACTCTTTCTCGATCAAACCCTGGGCCTACCACGCGAAGTTTGGTTTCGAGCTAGTTCAGGTCTGCCTTTTGGGGTACTGCCCTTCATTTTCGAGTGTCTAGTCTGGCTCATCACGGCCCTAGCTTTAGCCAGCTTCGCAGTTTTCACATCAAGTTTTATTCTCGAACTTTTGAAAAGACAGGAACAGGCACGGGCACGCGCCATGGCGAATGTTGAGATCAAAAAATGGGTCTAATGCCTAGGCGGCATGAGCTCACTTTCCGACGCGATTCAGGATGTGAGAGATTTGATCTCCTGGTACTTTAATCAATTCTTCTTGAAGACCGAGGCGCACGACTTCGGGAAAAATACCGGCAAAGTGCGTTTGCCACTCTTCGGCACTTTTTTGTGTAAGTTCAGCAAGCCCCATCAAAAAATCACGGTGAGACCTTCCCTTTCGATAGTCGGGTTCGGCACTAGGATGTTGAAGGTAGCGCTCAATCAAATCAATTCTTGGCTCCACTAGAATTGAAGCCTGATAAAGAAGGTAATTTCGACTTCTAAAAAGCGAAGTACCAGCTAGCTTCCTTTGCCCCAGAACAATGTCCGAGAAACCTCGCTGAGCGAATTCAATCTGGTCGAGCTGCCTCTGAAGGGTCGACATAACCGCCTGATTGAGAATTCGAAAATATCGATCGTTGTGATAAAATTCCCGGACCCAGCAGCCGACGCTTACGACTAGACAACCGCCATGGAGCAGGACTGTTCCTCCCCCGCCCATTCGCTTTAAGATGCTTACCGAATCACGGTGACAAGCATCCACGTTTACTTCGCGATCGGCACTATTGCTTCGACCGAGTACAACCAAATTATCGTGAGGTACCCACAGCTTGGTACAAAGTGTTTCTGAGCTAGCTTCGAGGACTTGATCGTCGATCCACATGTCATTAACCTTAGAAAACGAAACGCGAGACCGCGAAAGCAATGTTAAACAAGGTCAGAATACCGAATAAATCCATTAGCGAGGAGATCACGGGTGACGATGAAACCGCTGGATCAAGATTGAGCTTGCGCAGTAGAAAAGGCAGCATCGAGCCAACCAAGACACCTGAGACGACGACCGTTATCAAAGTTCCCGCGATGATGAGGCCATGACTAGCATCAAGCTGTCCTAATATCAGAGCGCGCAGAAACCCGAGTGTCCCAAGAAGAAGGCCAAGGCCAAGCCCTATCACTATCTCGCGCTTCAGTACTCGCCACCAATCGAACAGCTCAATCTCTCGGACTGCGAGACCTCGAATAATCAAAGAAGCTGCTTGGGAGCCAGAATTCCCGCCTGAAGCAATGATAAGGGGCATAAAAAAGACCAAGAAACTCATCGACTTTATTGCGCCGTCGAAGTGCTCTAGAGCGTTCGCACTGAACATCGACATCAGAAAAATCATGGCGAGCCAGCCGCCTCGTTTCCGAAAAAGCGTAAAAATCGAAGTCTGAAAATAGGAATCTTCCAGGGTTGCCTGACCACCGAAAGCCTGAATATCTTCGGTAGCTTCCTCTTCAGCCACATCGAAAACATCATCGGCTTCGACCAAACCGACCATGCTTCCATCATCGTCGACAACGGGAATATAGGGCCGGTCGTACTTCCGAAAGTAATCGACTGCTAGGCTCTTGTCGTCGTTAACCCGAAGCTTAACTTGAGCTGTATCCATCAATTCGTCGACGGGTATAGTCGCGGGATCTGCCAAAACCAAGGATGACAAGTGCACATGGCCAATCAATTTTTGACTGTCGTCAACAATGAAGATCTGATTGAGCAGGTCTTCAGGTATTTTGCTTCCCGTCCACCGAATATCCGCTAAAGCATCACGCACTGTCATACCCAGCTTGATCGAAAAAAACTCGGGGCTCATCAGACGTCCGACTGAATCCTCCGGGTAAGAAAGGAGTTGCCAGGCAATTTTTCGCTCTTCGGGGTTAAGCTTCAGAATAAGCTTAGTACTCAACTCAGGGGGCAGCTCCTCGAGCAGCTGAGTTCTATCAACTGGCTCCATTTCATTGAGCAGGGAGACCGCTACCGCATCGGGCAATTGATCGAGGAGCTTCTGCTGGAGCTCATAAGGGAAGTAAGAAAATACTTCGGCACGATTTTCTTTAGGAATCAAGCGGAACAAAACAATACACGCGACGATATCGAGGTCGGCAAAGTAGTCGGAGATGTCGGCAGACTCTATGGTGCGAAACAGCGTGCGCAGGCGCTTGAAAGCGCGAGCTGCGAGTAGCTGTTGAACCTCATCAACCGACAACCTAGCTTCTTCCATCCCCAACTTTCCAAGTTAATGGTTGACCTCTTTACAGAGACTTTCCAAAGCTTTTTCTGCCACGCCCAATCTTGCCTCTGCATGTTTCAGCAGATCGAGAAATGTGCCGATCTTTACCGGCCCTAAACAATCGAGAGCTCTTGAAAAACGCTCTGTGTCCGGACTATAAAGAGATGCTCCCAGTATCGATGCATTGTTCCAAGGACGATTCCGGCTTGCTGCATAGGCTTTGGTGGCCATTACTGGAAAACGCTCGGTACGGAATTCCTCAATCGTTTTGGCCTTCATATCGAGACGCTGATCGTAAGTCAGCTCTTTTTGCTCGTATACCTTGCTCAAAGCCTCTTTAAGTTGCTGTAACCAGACTCTCAAGAGCTCCTGGTCGGCTCGTTCTGCTTTGAGGTCTTCAAGGCCCTGGCCGTTGAGTTTTTCAAGCAAGAATTTCTCCGCTAGCCGGAGCCCGACAAACTCCGCGAGATTTTCATTGAAGACTACAGAACCATTTGACCAAAATGTCCTATGGGCCAACTCGTGAAATAAGAGTTGCACGAAGTCAGGATCTGACCGTTTAGTCATAGATGCATATATTGGGTCGTCAAACCAACCTAAACTCGAAAATGCCCCTACCGATCCTACACTTACATCAAAACCCTGGCTCCGTAAAGCTTGAGCCAACTCATCTCGTTCCTTAATGTTGAAAAAAGCGAGGTATGGAACCCGGCCGACCAGCGGGAACCACCAAGTCTTCGACTCGAGTCGATCAGCAAAAGCGGCCTGTACGGAATAGCTGACCTGTGCACTCTCTTCAGGAATGTAGTGCTGATAGGCGCCACCGACGTTAAGACCCTCCTCACGCGCGTAGAGCATAACCTGTCGGTTCAGCACAAGTTTCTTCCTAGGGAATTTTGATCGATTCCCGACTTGTTCAGAGAGAACGGATTCTATCGAAATTCGACTATTATAAGCATTGTTGAACCAATAAGCCTGCCTAATCGAATAGCATCCGCCTAAAGACAAACTCAAAGCAATGATGCTAAAAATCTTCTGCAAAACTCGCTTTTCCTTAAAAAAAAGCGCGGCTTCGACAGGGCCGCGCCTTGTTTTAGTCTAGCTCCCTTGCTCAGATTCGAGCTACTCCCAGCTCCATTGGAACTTCCCCGACCTCAAAGCTACCTTGCAGCTCAGACTCTATCGAATCACAAAGAACCAAACTACGCGCAAGAGTTTCCGAAGCTATGTAATCTTTGAAGCGCTCAATAGCGCGAGCCAGCTCGCCGCTAGCTTGTATCTGGATCTGGATGTGATCGCTGACCTGTAGACCGCTGTCCTTTCGAAAGTTTTGGATCCGATTAACAACTTCTCGAGCAAGACCTTCCAATATCAGATCATCTGTTAATCGGGTATCGAGCAGGACTGTGAGGCTCATTGCCGTTGCAATAAGCCGTTCGTCTTTCGGAACTCTGTCGATTAGCATATCCTCAATTTGGACTTCATGCCCAAAAATCTGGATGGTCTGACCATCTTCAAGCTGCTTGAGGAGTGCAGCGACTTTTGCTGGCTGCTTATTTAATTCTTCTAACTGACTTTTAAAGCTAGCCAGATCTTTGCCGAGACGTTTACCTAAGACCTTAAGGTTGGGCCTCACGGCAAGATTAACGTACTTGTTCTCTTCAGTAGTGAATACCACTCCTTTAAGATTGAGCTCTGTCTTGAGGAGGTCCTGCGCTTTCTCGATCAGGGCTGCGTCGGCCTCATTGCGGGCGATAACGAGCATTTCCTGGAGAACCTGTCGCGTTTTGATTTGATGCTTAGCTCGCAGAGAGCGACCTAGCTCTGCTACTGTGCGGATCAAATGCATCTGCCGCTCAAGCTCTAACCGGACCTT
Organism: Oligoflexus sp.; assembly: GCA_041736305.1. Taxonomy (GTDB): domain Bacteria; phylum Bdellovibrionota_B; class Oligoflexia; order Oligoflexales; family Oligoflexaceae; genus Oligoflexus. Next base: position 23,353 of record JBGSTX010000053.1, read on the forward strand.
TTGCGGGTTTGCCATCGGCACATCTGAAAGATGGACAGAAAGCGGAACTCCTGTCAGATCTTCAACCAATCCCCGATAGATACGCTCTGATACGAAAGGAGCAAAAGGTGCGAATAGTTTTGAGAACTGAACCAGAACATAATAAAGGGTCTCATAACCCTCACGAGTGTCCTGACTCATCGTCTGAGACCCAGCCCAAAAGCGCCGCCGGCTAAGTCGGATGTACCAATTGGTCAAATCTTCTATAAATGCAATGACCTGTGGAACGACATTAAAGAGTAGATAGGCCTCCATTTCACGATGCACATCCCCAAGCAAGGTGTGGAGTCTCGAGATTATCCAGCGATCAAGTTCTCCTTTGACCTCAGGAGTTTGTCCCTGAGCCAGCTCTGGGGTAGGCTTCCAGGAGTCTGCGGCGGCATAGGTGCTAAGGAAGCTATACGCATTCCAAAGAGGCAAAATAACGGCTCGGGTCGTGTCTTTAACACCTTCGTTAGTAAAGCGAAGGTCCTCGGCCCTCAGAACTGCTGAGTTCAACATATAAAGTCGGACACTATCCGCCCCAAACTTATCGATCAGTTCGATTGGAGGCGTATAGTTCTTCCAACGCTTAGACATTTTCTTGCCGTCGGCAGCAAGAATGAGACCGTTGACGACAACATTCTTAAATGCCGATTTATCAAAAAGAGCCGTGCTCAATACACTCAAGGTATAGAACCAACCGCGCGTCTGGTCCAAGCCTTCGGCAATAAAGTCCGCGGGAAAAATTTCATCAAATCGTTCTTTATTCTCAAATGGGTAATGAAGCTGCGCATAGGGCATAGATCCGGACTCAAACCAACAGTCGAAAACCTCTGGAACGCGCCGCATCTGCCCTTGACATTGCCCGCAGGAAAATCGCAGGTGATCAATAAAGTGAATATGCAGATCCTTGACCTCTGCACCTGTTCGCTCCTCCAGCTCGGCCACGCTGCCAATGCAGAGGCGGTGCTCTGGATTCTCTTCGCAAATGTAGATAGGGAGCGGAGTACCCCAATAGCGATTCCGGCTAATAGCCCAATCGCGAGCGTTTTTCAGCCAGTTACCCATCCGGCCCTGCTGCAAATGTCCAGGTACCCAGTTGATGCTGGTGTTTTGCTCGACCAGCCTTTCTTTGAAAGATTCGACCGCGACAAACCAGGAAGGGATTGCCCGGTATATCAAGGGGCCTCCGGTTCGATCGCACATAGGGTAGCTGTGGACCAGGGTCTCATGGCGAAGCAGCTGAGCGCTTTCCTTTAAAGTCTTAATGATTTCCTTATCAGCATCCTTAACGAAAAGGCCTTTGAAGTCTGAAATAGCATCCTTAAATTTTGCTTCTTCATCTAAGGGGTCCACAAGGCCAATGCCGGCTGAATTGCAGACTCTAAAGTCGTCTTCTCCGTAAGCCGGCGCCATATGAACAACGCCCGTACCATCTTCGGTCGTTACGAATTTATCGACCAGAATACGGAAAGCACGCGGTTGATCTTTAAAATAAGGAAAAAGCGGCTCATAGGCGCGCCCGCCTAGATCTTCCGCTTTGATTTCGCCTAAAATTTCGTAGGGTGCTTCCTCGGGCTTTTTGCTCTTTTTAAAAACAGCTTCAAGCCTCGACTTTGCCAAGTAATAGGTTTCGCCATTTTCAGCAGCGCGAACCTTTACGTATTCAATTTCGGGCCCTATGGCTAAAGCGAGGTTAGAAATCAAGGTCCAGGGGGTAGTCGTCCAAGCAAGGACATAAGCTTCCTCATCCTTAAGTTTGAACTTAACCGTGATCGCAGGATCCTGAACATCCTGGTAGTTTTGGTTGGCTTCAAAATTAGAAAGAACCGCGGTAATGCGCGGTGAATAAGGCACAACCTTATGGCTTTGATAGACTAAGCCACGATCGTATAGCGTTTTGAATACCCACCAAACCGATTCCATAAAATCGCGATCCATCGTCCGGTATTGATTGTCCCAATCAACCCAGCGGCCAAGGCGGGTAATAGTCTTCTGCCATTCCTCGGCATAATGGAGGACTGATTTACGACACAACTCATTAAAGGTCCCAACACCCATATCTAGGATGTCTTGCCGACCCTTTAGATTATGAGTTTTCTCGATTTCAAATTCGACCGGTACCCCGTGAGTATCCCAGCCGAAGCGACGTTCAACGGCAAAACCGCGCATATTCCAATAGCGGGGAACCGTGTCCTTAATCGTATTGGCTAGCAAGTGACCGTAGTGCGGAAGCCCGTTAGCAAAGGGGGGGCCATCGTAAAATGCAAATTCTTTCTTGCCCTTACGACCCTGGTTGCTCTGTTCAAAGATTTTTTGGTCTTTCCAAAAGGAAAGTAATTCTTCTTCCATCTCGGGAAGGTTCACGTTCGAGCCTGTTGCCTTCATAAAAATTCGCAACCTTTTATAAGCTAGATCCTGATAAGGACTGGCGAAAAGTCCTAGATTGGGCGGTCCATGCCTCTCTTGTACACCCGATGATCCAGCTGAACAATAGGAACCCATTCGAGTTCAAAGGTCATTTCAGGTGGCTAAGGTGCTTACATCCTCTAATTGTCTGCCTGACGTTCCCTTCAAAAAGAAGGCTGTATTTTTGCATCCCTAGAAGGTTTGCAAACCCTGGTTTAATGGCATGCTACTTGCTGATCTATTTATAGAAGGCCACTTGGCCATAAGTGTTCGAGTGCGGAAGCTGGGATCTACTGTGGAGTAGTTGGACGAGTGAATCTAAGCTTAAAAAAACTATATTTACCCATTATTATTGGAATAATTCCAATTCTTCTCGCGCCGCGCTCCCTCCGCGCGGACGATACATTACCGACAAACGACGAATGGCAATCTAGCCGACCTATGCTTGAAAAAGCTCGCCCTCTGGAACCCCATCGTCAGGTACCCTTCCTTAAAGCCGTCCAGGCTGCAATTGTCAGGACCTTTTCTAATTTAGATCACGCCAAAGAAATGGCCAAGATCCAGCAAGAACAAGCAGCCCCTCTGGCCTCTCGTGGTAAGGGCATCTTGGTGCCTCTTTCCATGTCTTCGACTACCGAGAAAGAAACTCAAATAAGTAAGTCGCTGACTAAGACTCTAAAAACCTTCGCGCAAAAGGAGGGAAGTACAGACCTTCTTCCGGACTCCTATCGACTTGGTTTGAACTTTGGCTTTGGCGGACCTTCCCATACTGGACTTAAAGCCTCACCTAAACCAAATTATAGACTGATAGTAACAAATATAGAGCCTGACTCTAAGTCCATGAAACTCGCGTCGCTCAATTCTAATGACTATGAACTGCTGCCTTATGCTGGCAAAGCTAACCTAGAGTATGATGTTGGCCTCGTCTATGAAGACTCGAGTGCACCTATCTATCGAACTCAAATTAGGCCAACCAACTCATCTCTATGGGATACAATTTATGAGTCCCCTAGCCTTCGCTTCAACGGTCGCATCACTCCAAAAGGGTTTTTAACAGATGGCAAGCTTTCGCCCGTCCAAGTTCTCACCCTTGAACAAGTCGATGGCTACTATGCCTATGAAGCTGAGATGCAGTCGAGCATAGCTCCAAAGACAGCCGTACATCGCCTCCGCGTGCCGATTTTAGGCGGTGCGAAGTACGGAGAGGACTGGAATCAGGACTTTAAAAAGGTCAAGTCGAGTATTGAAAGAATATACGCGAGTGGACCTTTCAGTCTCAACCTAGAGCGCTATGAGTTAGAGAACAGGTATCAAACGGGCATCATCTACAAAGCTTCGACGACACAAGTCGAGATTTACACTTTTATTCCCGACTCCTCATTACTTGAGAGTCCGGAGTTCTCCGGCTTAACTACATAAAAAAAGCCAGCGAATCGCCAGCTCTTTGAAAATTATAAATTGAGTAGCGCTGCATTAAGGTTAAGAGTGTTTTCGACCAAGAAAATACCAAATCCAAAACACA
>JBGSTX010000009.1:0-4081 GCA_041736305.1 Oligoflexus sp.
AGCATCGTATGTTCGAGACTACAGCGTCTCGCACATCCTTCAACAGCCATACAGTCGCATTTAAAAATAATGTGGAGCTATGGGTAGCTTCCCTGCACGGCTTCGTGACTAGTTTTAGCCCTACAGCCGATCAAGATTTCAGTATAGGGATCATGGATGGTCTCATCATGACTTTCGCTTCGGATGTCCAAAGCAGCCTACATCTGCTTACGCCTGTTTTCGCTTGGGATTACTCATTAACACGAAATTGGGCCGTCTCGGTGATTTTTGCTCGTCCTGTATACGCTGTCGGAGAGTTGGAATCCGAAGCTAGCGGCAAGGGTAATTTGGAGATCGACTTCACCCAGAGGAACTATAATCCGGGGCTTGGGTTTTTGACAGTAAATTATGGGTGGAGCCGTGCATCTCTGGAAGTCGGCCTCGTTTACTTCTCGGCTGCTTTTGAGGTCTTAGTCCCCTATCTCAATTTTGCTTGGAGGTTCGGTGGACAGAAATCTTAACTCCGGCCGTAGGCACAGCAGCTTGAACTTTCGTTCTCTTGCACTCTTTTTGCAAGTCCTCCTCACAGCCTGCGGTCCGCGCGAGGGCGAGGCCAGCTATCCATTCGTAGCCCGCATCATAAGCTCAGAGCAGGGCGTTTATCGCCTCAGCAATGTGGTTTTGAGCACGCTTGAAGATATCCGTACCGTTCGGGGCAGCGTCGGCCAAATGCGAGGCAATGCGTCCCTGCGTCTCAATCAGGGATCCGAGGAGATCAAGGTATCGTCGGATCCAGACTTGATCTATGAAGATCGAGGCAGAGCTGTGCAGATCGACTATCTGCTCAAGGGAGGTGTTATTGTTCCGCAGAATATCCAAAGTATGGAAATGCTCGGACTCTATTACAACCTCGAACGCACGATTGCATTCTGGTCTAGCAATTTCGATATATCCTTCGATGAGATCGGACTGCCTGGTATACTTTATAACCCAAAATCTACCAGCGAAAAGAGCGGTGTGAAAGAAGAACTCGCTCAGGTTATGAACGCCGCTTACATACCCGGGGTCAAGGATCTCTGGTTCTTCAAGACATCTCCCCGCGAAAAGGTCCCCGTTAAAATGAACTTCGGCGTCGTCGCGCATGAATTTGGTCACTTCATCTTCGACTACCGCTTCGCTTCGTTCGACCCAAGTATTTATACGATCGAAAATTCGGTGAATGAACGTGCGCTCTCAGGACTCAACGAAGGACTAGCTGATTTTTTTGCCTACATGGTAAGCGGTTCCCCCCGCGAATTCGGCAATTCCCTGCCCCAGCTCGCGGAAGAACGAAACTTACCCGTGAACTGGACCTGGAACTCACTGCCTGAAGCCGACTGCCAAGGAGGTTACTACTGCGAAGGCTCAATCCTCGCCTCGGCTCTCTACGAAATCGCGAACTTGCCAGAGCAAAATGCCCTGAAAGTCGGTCGCCTGATCTACGCAACGCTGCCCCTATTCGCCGCGCGTTGGAAACTTTATTTTCGAACAGAGAATCTGGACTACCATCTTTTTCTCAACTCTTTCCTAGAGACAGCAGGTAGCGACCAAGTCGAATACTGTAGAGTCTTGCAAAAATGGTTTAATAGCGAACCCTACCGCGACGGTCTAGCATGCAGCTAAAGCTCTCGACGCTCCTTATTCTAGGCGGCTTCTTCGCAAGCAGCAGGCTAGAAGCGGTGGCTATTCTGGGTCCGCCTTCATCGAGCGGTATTGGTCTGGGCCTCAGCTCGCTCTATCGACAGCAGCCCGATCTCCTCCGCGAGCAGCGATATCGCATTGATTTCTTCTGGCTCAAACTGCTTGCTAACTGCCGGAGTCTCTGTCTGCAATGGGAGAACCATTTGGGCCTGGCTCCGGACCTGCAGAGTCGCTCGAAATCTGTCGAAGTTCATGATAATGTCTATCAGCTCTTCAGTGGTCTTCGATTGTCCTACGCCTATCTTCTGCGTTACGGATTCAGCGCAGGCCCGCTGCTCGACTTGCAAGAGACCTATACGCAATTGAAGATAGGGCAGCAGCAAAGAGAAATTTTCAGGCGTTGGGCGTGGGGTTGGCAGGGTCAGTTCGCTATTAACTATGCCCTCAACTCCCGCTGGGAAGTTTTGGGTTTTTTGAGCTATCAAACGCGGCCTAAGGCCGAAAAGTCTGATGTGGCTTTCGGTCTGGCACTTGTTTTAAATACCCAGCCCGCTTTGCCGTCCGCGCCGCCCGTACTCCCCGTTAGAAAGCTCGGCACAGAAGCGAGGCCCGCCTTGCCAGTAGGCCCGTGATTTGTTAGATAGACTCTAGAAATAACATACGAAAGGTGATCCCCTGCTCTGGCTCGATCGCCGAAGAAAATATACACCCTAAACCCAGGGGCATCTCTTGGTCAAATATCTCAAATTCAGTCTTTGCAACCTGCTCAGCCTAATGACGGTTCTGCTTTTTATCTGGGGTGGACCATGGATGTGGTTTCCCTTCTTGTTCATTCTCATTCTCGCTTCGGTGGGGGACTACTTAATTCCAGCTGACTTGTCGTCGCCGACCTTTGAGAAGCCCTGGCTCCTCAATACGTTCCTTTATGCCAACCTACCCCTGCTTCTCGCTGGATATGTACTCTTCTTCGCCCGCCTCTCGCTCTGGCAGGAAGGTTCTGAAAGCTTTTTTTCGCCCTTTTTTCTCGAAGCTAGACGTGCCACCTCAGCGGTGGATTTGATAGGGGGATTTCTCGGGCTCGGGCTGCTCTTCGGCATTGCTGCGACCAATGTCGCGCATGAGCTGGTGCATCGCACGTGGAGCCCTTGGGCCCAAGGCGTCGGACGCTGCTTGCTCGCTTTCACCTGGGATGGTCAATTTGCGATCGAACATGTCTACGGTCATCATCGCAAAGTTTCGACTTTTGAAGATCCGGCTAGCGCTCGACGCGGCGAAGGCTTCTACCGTTTCTTTGTGCGTTCCTTTTCCGAAGGGACAGCGAGTGCGTGGGTGATAGAGAAGAATTTCTTAAGTAAGAAGAATCGGGCAACATGGTCTTTGAGCAATCGCCTTTTGCTCTCTTGGTCAGTCTCCTTGAGCCTGGCGCTACTGGCGGGAATAATGGCTTCGTGGCTTGGGCTACTCGTACATCTGGCCCTGGCAGTCTACGGCAAGGCTTATCTCGAACTCGTCAACTATGTCGAGCACTATGGTCTGGTTCGTCTACCGAAGACTCCTGTCCATCGGCGGCATTCGTGGAATAGCAATGCCCCCATCAGCAGCTGGTTTCTCTACAACCTCCCCCGACACTCCCACCATCACGCCGTGGGCCACCTTCCTTTCTGGCGTTTGAATCCTGAAGCCGACGCTCCTACCTTACCTTTTGGTTACATGACTATGATTGTACTGGCGCTGAACCCAAGGCTTTTTAAAAAGGTGATGGAACCGCAGTTGAACGCTTGGGATGAGACTTTTGCCAGTGAAGAGGAAAAAGCTGTATATGCTTCCGCTGTCAAATCTTTTGGTTTAGCCCAATAAAGGCAAAAAAAGTCCGTGATATTAGTCCCTCGAAATTTACTATTGGCGTCTTATTCCAAGAATTCCTTAAAGGTTTTAAGATCCTGCCGATACACCTTTGGCTACTTGAAGTCATTAGGGTGAAATGCGGGTGATGAGAAAACTTTCTTACATTGGAATTTGTCTACTGAGCCTCTGGTTCATGGCCAGTTCCGCGCGAGCTTCAAGCTACGAGAAGGGCCTGGAGGCTTTTGAGCTCGGTGAGTATAGCAAGGCTTATAAAGCGCTGAGCAAGGCTGAGAAAAAAGCTAAAGCTAAGGATGACAAAGCCAAGATCGTCGCATTGATGGCCGCTTCCGCCTTGAAATCGGGCAAAGCCGGCAAGGCAAAAAAGCTTTTTGCAAAGGCTCTCAAGCTCGATCCTGATGTCGAACTCGAGTCTATTGTGGCCAAGGATAAGAAGGTCAAGAAAATGTTCGCCTCGGCGCAGGAGAATTCCGGCGGCGGCGAAGGTGATGAGGCCGACAGCGACGGGGAGAAGAAAAATAAGAAGGGCAGCAATAAATCGGTATCGGGAATCACTTAC
>JBGSTX010000033.1:0-21671 GCA_041736305.1 Oligoflexus sp.
TGACGCCGCGCTCTACGAGGCGAAACATAAAGGGCGTAATCAGGTATGCACCCACGACGGCGAGTCCATAGTTCCTAGCATACCTGTTCCGAAACCGCGCTAGTCAGCCGGCGAGCGGCTCAGCCACTCATCAGCCAATTCTTCGAGCTTTAGATTATGGATCTGACCCTTCATCTGAAAGTTCACTCCTTCATACTGGTGGTCAGACCAGTCTATCGGCAAAAAGAGTTCTTCATCCTCTTCCAAAAGAAATTCTTCAAAATAAGTATCGATATAGTTGATGAGAAAGAGAGCCGCTTCGGCGCTTTTCATCTCTTCTTTCTCGTATAGGACACGGGCTTCGACTGGATAGTGAAAACTGCGCTCTGGGTTTTCCAGAGTGACTTTGACGAAGACTCCCCTGCCTTTTATTTCTGCTTCGACCACAAAACGACGTTCGCCAAGAGCCATTCTATACTTGGTTTGCATAGCCGCAGCTAGTTCGTCGCAGGTCACTTTATCGATAAAATCTGAGCTATCTCGCTCGGTATTTTCTTCGGACATTAGATGCGCTCCTCATGGTGTTCGTCGCTCTTGGGGCGCGCCGGAAGAATGATAAGCCCGTGCAGACCATCGTGAATTCCCTTGCTCACAAGCGTCATAACCTCCTCAATATGTGCGGGGTCACCGACGTACCAGCGGTCGAGTTCACTCAGGAGCCCGTCGCGCCAGGCAGCTAGCAGTTGGGGGATATCCTCTTCGAGATTCACATAGCTTCCCTTCACACCGCTCGCCAGACTCTGGATCGCCGCTTCGCGAAGGATGAGTTCGAAGGACTGATTGAGCGGCAATCCCGTGCGGGCGACACAGGCAAAGGTCCCAAGTATCACGGCGGCTGAGATTTCCAACTCGCGAAAGGCGTCTAGACCAAAGATAGGTTGAAAGATGATGCGCGTAGCTGTCTTTTTATCGCCGGAGGCCGCGTTCTCTTCGAACGGAAACATAGGGAAGCGATTGAAAAGACCCTTGAGGATCTCGGTCGCTTCGAGGCCGATGCGTTCGAGCCACTGGCGCTCTAAGATAAGAAGCATCTTGCCCCACTGCCGACCATCGTAGGCCCGTGCCAGCTCTTTGGCACCGGGTAAGTCGAGGGCTTTAATCTTCTGCATCACGGCTGTCCGCAGCTCTTCGATGATACTGATGCCGACCTTGAAGAGGACTTTAGGCGCCTCGGCGCGCATGATCGTCACACCAGCAGCCACATCACCACCGGCTAATGATTCAAGACCCAAGCTAGCCAAAGCCCTACCCTGCTCGAGCAAGCGATGGAGGCCTTGGACATCGTCAGGCTCGACGCGTGCAGCGGCGCAAAGCGCGTTCGCAAGGTAGAGGAAGCCTTGATGCATGCGGAAGAGCTCGTCGATATCGACCCCTTGCTCACGGGCCGAGGCTAATACGACGTCAAGGAAGGAATAGCTTCTATCCCAAGCAACTGCGAGTCCCGACTGGCTACTACCTAGGCGTTGGCGCCAGGAGTCCTCTAGCTTCTGTCGATCGATGGGGGCAAAGAGTTCAAGACTTTCGTCGAAGCTGATGAAACCATCTTCTTCAAGGCGCGCTTTGCGGAACTGAGCGACCTGATCTTCGGCCTCGCTAGGTGGCACGTACGAGGCGTGACCGATCAGCGAGTAGGCATAGCGGGTATTATGCTCTTTGGCACTCTCAATCAGATTGACGAGGAACTCGTACTCTTCCTGATCCTCGCTCACTATTTCGTAGAAAACCTTGCCGCAGGGCATCGCGCGAACCCGGTCCGCGAGCTCTTCGGAAAGCTCATCGAACATGTCCGCTTCGAACACGCGAATTTTACCCTGCAGAGAGGCGAGCTGATATTCTTCGTCCAGTTCCGAGAAACGCCGATAGAGTTCTTCGCTATCGACTTCGCCGAAGGGCTTGAGAAATTCAAAGAGTTTTTTCGGATCCAGACGCTCGTGGGACCAGGCTTCATAATCAACGAGTCGCACAACCTGCTCGTCGGTGAGGAGAGGCAGCACGTCTAGAGATTCTTCCATACCTTGGCGCTTCAAAGCATAGTAGAGGGGCTGCACAGGCAGCGAAGCGATAATATCGGCTGCGTGAGGATCTTTCATAATGCCCTTGAGATCGACGCCGGTCAGAAGGCCTCCTGGCTGTCCAGGGTTCCAAGGCAAATTCTGGTGACCTGCGTCGAGGCCCGCGACAAGGGCAAAGTCTGTCAAACGGTTATCCATGTAGGCGGCTCCAGGCTAAGTCAAAGTACCTTAACTACACCTCTTTAGCCTCCCTTGTCCAAAGGATTCTCTCGCGAATAAAGAGCTAAAAAACTGCTAAAAAAAGCACGAAAGACATATCTCTTACCCAAACTTCTTTTAAGTTTAAGTCTCGAACAGCCCACTTATTCTCAAAAGAAGATCTGGGAGCCATAAGAGCGCAGCCAAGCCCGAGGCCAGGAGGAGTTCGCCGACCCCCAGAAACTCTTCAGCCCGCAAAACAGCTGTTTCAACAGCGTTTAATTCCTCGAACCAAATTGTGATCAATAGTTCCTGACGCAATTCCTCTTGGGAAATGCCACTGACCCATTCCTCGTTTTTCAGGCTATTCAGGCCATGGGACCAGGGACCTTCGGAAGGGAGGTCAAACCAGGCATGTAAAAAGGCATGGAGCCAGCGATCATCGGCAAGAGGACGCGGCCAGGGAACTTGGGAGAGGCCCCAGCAGAGCAGGAACAAATATGCCAGAAGAGCCAGAAGGAGAAAGGGATTGAGTGGGAGGAGGCTGAGCCAGAACGTCTGCCTTAGTACGAGATGAACCACTAATGCGATGCCTAAGCAGAGAGCTGCATGAGTCAGAAAGAGGGAGAGGAAGCGCTCACTCTGCAGTCCACGCCTTGCTACGTCATGAAAAAGCTCTCTGAGCTTTTCCAGCGCCTCAGGAGAACAGCGACCCGAAGCGAGCTGTTCTCTCATGCAGGTGTCGAGACTCTCTTCGCCACCTCCCTGCGGCGGATTCATTCCTAGCAGACCATAATTTCGCTCATGCAGGGCACGACGCAGAAGATCGATACGAGGCCTCAGGTCGCGTCTGCGATACTGGGCCCTCTGTGCGAGAAAAATCAGACTATGTAAAATGATGAGAAGTATAAGTCCATTCATGCCCCCATCTAAGCTTAAAGCTCATCTCGGGGCCAGAGACATGGGCAGCTTAGGCCATCATTCCCGTCAGCGAATTTCCGCGTTGCTGCCAACGCAGCATTTTGAGGGTAAAGGCATCATCTTCCACGCCCTTCTTCTCGAGAGGACGCGCTAGGTAGAGAAAAACGAGAAGGCTGCGCATCTCCTCAGCACCTAGCCGATAGCTGAGAGATTTCCACATACTGCAGAGGTCGATGTTTTGCTGCTGAACATTGCGAGGTAGCATATCAGGCAGGTAGGTGCACGGTTCGATTTGCATGCGCATCTGCGCAAGTTCCGTAACTTCCGCTAGACTCGCGCGGCACGCTTGAGATTGGCCCCGCCGACTTTTTTGAAGGACGGTGCTGACAAAAGGTAAGCCCGTAATAGAACGCCAGGTCTCAGCCAGGTCTATAGTGGTCCTGTATCCGCAACGTTTTTGCAGAGCTTCGTTTTCGATACGCAGTTCAAGATGCATCTCCGACTCGGCTGAGTTCTGACTGGAACTTCCACTTTGCTGCATACGGCTCATGAATTCGTAAGCTTCATTACCGAAGATGAGTTTATAGAGAAGGCGGGACAGGGCACTCCATGCGGTAGAGCCATTGGCAAAGCGCATCAGCGGCAGGTTTTCACATTTGATTGGCGCTTCCAGCCGGCTTATCAGCGCTTGCGTTCCCTGCTTGAGGTTTTCAGTACGGCCCAGTTGAGCGCTGCGAAAGCTCTCTCGTAGGATCTGCACGCGTTCGTCGATGTATTCGCGCAGATAGACGCGCGAGTTGGAAATTCCCCAGTAGGCCAGAGAGCTTGGACCATTGTGGGCTATGCCGAGGGGAAAGGCCATTTCGAAATCGGCGTTGCGGGCCAGACTTATCGATGAGCAGAAAGCATAGTGCAGCTCACCATGATCAAGTCGCCGATAAAGTCCGGAGCAGTCGTCTCTCTGTATACTAATTCGGGTGGCGTACTTCTCAAGCTCGACGATCTGCGGATGCGAACTCCAGTAGCTCTGACAACCAATGAGAGTCTGGTCGGGACGGTCGCTCGAAATTTTCATCAGTAGTGGCTCAGGTTAGCAAATACATGATCAGCTGCGGTCAGGCTGCGCTGAATATCGGCATCCGTATGAGCAAATGAGACAAATCCTGCCTCAAAAGCCGACGGTGCGAGATAAATACCCTGACTCAGCATACCGCGGAAGAAGCGCTTGAAGAGATCGATGCGCGCCTCGGCGGCTTCCTCGTAAGATGCAGGTAGTTCTGAAGCAAACATAAATCCGAACATTCCACCTTCGCTATCGACACTCAGCGCAATGCCATGTCGAGCAGCCAGGTCTTTGAAACCTCGAACCAGACCTCTAGTACGCTGCGACAAATCTGTAAAGCTGTATTTTGTGCGCAAGAGTTCTAGGGTCTTGATTCCACAGGTAACTGCAATGGGATTTCCTGAGAGAGTTCCCGCTTGGTAAACGGGGCCACTGGGAGCAACTTTAGCCATAATATCGGCACGTCCACCGTATCCACCGATGGGCATTCCACCGCCGATGACTTTGCCGAGAGTCGTGAGGTCGGGCTTGATTTTTTTGAGGCCTTGCACACCCCCGAGCCCCACCCGGAATCCTGTCATGACTTCATCGAAAATCAAGATGGCACCCGAGGCGGTACATAGCTCTCGGATGAGCTCGAGATAACCTTCTTGGGGCCTGATGAAGTTAGCATTGCCGACGATGGGTTCGATGATCACCGCCGCGATTTCCTTGCCTTCTCTGTGGAAGAGCTCTTTGAGTCCCGTACTGTCATTGAATCTCAGCGTGAGGGTATCTTTGGTCGAACCAAGGGGGACTCCTGGACTGCCCGGAATGCCGAGGGTAGCCACGCCTGATCCGGCTTTGACCAGGAGCATATCGGCGTGACCATGATAACAGCCACTGAACTTGACGATTTTCTCACGACCCGTGAAACCTCGCGCTAAGCGTAGCGCCGCCATGCACGCTTCCGTTCCACTCGAGACCAGCCGCAGCATCTCGATGCTGGGCATGATTTCGCGGACTAGTTCTGTGATCTTTATTTCGAGAGCGGAAGGAGCGCCGAAGGAAAAGCCCCGCGGAAGAGCTTCTTGAACAGCTGCGAGGACTTCGGGATGAGCGTGCCCGAGGATCGCTGGCCCCCAGCTGCCGATGTAATCGACAAACTGATTACCGTCGACATCCCACATGTAGGCCCCCTGGGCCTTGTCGATGAACAGAGGGTGGGCATCAACCGATTTGAAAGCCCGCACCGGTGAATTCACACCGCCCGGAATTATTTCGCAAGCTTTCTCGTAGAGTTTCCGCGAACGTTCAAAAGACAATTTTTCCATGAAGTAGGGCCTTTCTGTTCCAGGCTGCGATCACCAAAGTTCGTCGTCTCGCAGACCTGCATCCTCCTCGATCTTCTTGCCTGGTTCCACCTTTTTTTCGGCCCCTGAGGGAGGATTAGGAGGAATTTCGGGCCGGTTCGCCGTGGTATCTGCCACGGGACTGGCTGCAACTGGCGTAGCGACTCCAGTTCCGGTCGGTGCATCGCTAGCGCCTGGCTGTGCAGCTGCATTCGGATTCGCCTGACTCGTGGCCCCTTCCATGACGGGCAATACAGGGATGCCAGCATCGGGCTGAGGCTCGCCCTGTTTATAGGGCTGACCTTCAATAATTTTCGGACCGAGCTGCTCACCATCTGAGCGCATGAAAGGTTGGAAGGCGCGTCTTGGAATCCGCGAGCCGCCGCTTACGACAGTCGCGAGATTGACAAACGAACGAACGCTAGCGCTGCGGGCGAATTCATTCTGGAATGTTTCGCCTTCTTTTTCGAAGTTGGTGAACTCAAAATTATCTGAATCACCGCTGTTCTGCATGACCAGTCCTTGCGGCAAATCCACCGAGACCGGCGTCGAGCAAGGACTGTTGCGCAAAGGCCAGACCTGAGCGTTGGCAAGATTCGGGTCGTTGGGATCGAAGAATTTATCGAAGCCATTCTCTTTAATCAGCGATTTTGCGAAATCGGTCCAGACTGGTAGGGCACCATAGGCACCAGAGATCCGGAAGCCGCCGCGTCGCATACCTTTGTTGAAATCGTAACCCACGTAAGAGGCGATGATGTTAGTGTGCAGCATCGGCTCCATCGGCTCATTGGGCTTGACGGGATAAGGAACAAAGCCGGCGAAGTAGGCCGTCGTGTAATCGTTGGTCGTACCGGTCTTACCGAAAGCAGGCACCCCGATGCGCTTGCCCGTCTCAGGGGTAGCTCCAGGATATTCCACGTAAAGTTCGCCACGAGCCCGCCGGCCGGTGCCATGCGTGACGACCTTGCGCAAGATCTCGCTCATCTGTGCCGCATAGCAGGAATCGACGAGCTGGAAGTCGCGACGCTTCGGTTCGTAGAGAAGTTTGCCATCGCGATCTTCAATGCGGCGAATGAAATTGAGCTGATTATCCGGTCCTTCATCGTAGAAGCGGTAGATCTTACCACTGGCGAAGGTCTGATAGACCTTTGCCACTTCAGCGACGCTGACGTCGTTGGTGCCTAGACCGAAAGAGAGGACTGGCTCCAACTTGGAGTAAACGCCCATGGCCCGCGATAGATTGGAGAGATACTTCAAGCCAACGATGATGCGGAAGTCGTGGTGATTGAAATACTGATAGAGGGAATGCGGATCTTTCTGCGCCATCACCGATTGGTAAAGGTCCTCGATGTTTTGGGCGAGCTTATCGTAATAGCGAAGGGGCAGGAAACCACCGAGATTGACATCGTCCATGGACACGCCACCGCTGCCCCAGATCGACTGAATATCAAGGGCATTCAGCGCTCGACCGGGAGGCGGGTCAATGATGACGGATTTAGTCTTTGGCCCCGGACGGAACTCTTCGCCGGGCAACTCTTTGACATAAGCTAGCGCAGGCCGTGAACCCGCGGCGTACAAGACGCGAAAACGCGAGATCCAGGACAGGGTGCTGCTGTCACTGAAAACAGATTCAGCGCCCGTGGCTGCGACTTTGTTAGCGATCATACGCCAGTCCTGACGAAGGTCTAGCGCCAGGGTCGAGAGTCTTTCCCAGTTTTTACGCGTTAGATCGAGGCGAAGATTCCGCTCGCGATCCGAGAAATCACTGTCTTCCATGCGGTAGAGCTGCTGCATTTCAGAGAGATAGCCGCGCCCCCACCACATCTTGCTGACTTCGCGGAGCAGCTCCAGACGCCCCGAGAAGACCAGGTCGGGTTTCAACTCTTCGATGGCACGTGCGAGCATGTACTCTTTCACACCGCTGTTATCGAGCTGGACGCCGGTATCCTTAGCCACACGGTAGTGGTAGTCACGCGGTGCCTCGCCTTCGTTCGGCAAGAGGGTCATTGACCCGAGTAGCTCTTTGAACTCTTCGAAATTGAGCTTATCGAGCAGGTGCGCGGTCAGGTAGACCGTCGCTAAGTTCTCAGATTTGACTCCTGCCCAAAGGATCGAAACATCTTCGTAGGGGCTGCTGTGATCGGGTCGTGGGAAGTAATACTTGCCCTGGAAGGGGAAGAGGCGTCGCTCATTATCGATGCGATCGAGGATAGTCCAGCCGAGTTGCAGGCCCGCGAAGAAGACTACGGATTTGAAGACCGAACCTGGCTGCCGAACCGCGAAGACCGCACGGTTGAAGCCCTGAGAATCAAAGCCTGAGACCACCGAGCGCACTTCGCCCTGGTCGACGGAGATCAATCCGCCGTTGACCTGGGGACGTTTCTTGAGTTCAACGATCGCCTCATGCTTCTCCGCATCGTAGGAGAGAACTTCAACGAAGACTACATCGCCCACTTTTATCTTATTGAGTAGATCGTTGAGATGCCATTGATACTCGCGGTAGGTTGGGATCGAGAGAACCTTGGCCGTGCGAATCAGACTTTCGGTGTCGATAATACCTTTGGGTAGCCCGAAATCGAGGTGGATTTTCGGCTCTTTGCCCTTCTCCACTTTGAGGACTTTTCCGTAGTAGTATTGGTTCTCTTCAACTTCACGGAGGGGCTTGAAGTTGGTCTTGGCCTCAGGCGTGTAGTCTTCGAGGATGAGCTCCAGACGGGAAAGGTTTCTGCGCATCATGAGCTGGGCTTTGTCCTGGAGCTTCTGGTCGATAGTCGTATAGACTTTGAGCCCGGCGTTGTTCAGTTCATTGATGGATTCCATATTGAGGGCGTTGAGAATTTCTTTTTTATCGAGTTGGCCGCGAATCAAGGTCACCAAGGCCACTTCGTTGCTACGGAACTTACCCTGGTTGAAGGGGACTTTTTCATTGAAAGCCTCTTTGAGCTTTTCTTCGCTAATCCAACCCTGTTCGTACATGCGCCGAAGGACGTAGTTCTTCCGCCAGTTCGCTTCTTTCCAGGCGTTTTCCTTACTGTCGCGCGTATACTTCACAAAGGGGTTATACTTGCTGGGAGCCTTCACCGAACCGGCGATGAAGCTACTCTCAATGAGATCGAGGTCTTTCACTTCTTTATTGAAATAATAACGGGCGGCGATGCCGATACCCTTACCGTTAGCGGTCACGTGAAACTGGTTGAGATAGAATTCGAGGATCTGCTGCTTCGAATACATCCTTTCCAGCTGGAAGGCTCGGATCAACTCTTTGATTTTCCGAGTAAAAGAGTGATCGCGGTGATCCATGATATTTTTCACGGTCTGTTGGGTGATCGACGACCCACCTCGCTTGAAGCGAAATCCGTTCTGCACACCTTCGCTGAAAGCCAGGAATATCGCCACAGGATCGATGCCATAGTGCTGGAAGAAGTTCTTGTCTTCTGCCGCCACCATGGCTCGAACCATATCTTCCGGCACCTGGTCGATTGTCACGTAGCTTCGATGCGCTTCATCAAAAAAGCTACCGATCTTTTGCTGTTCATCGAGAGTGTAGAGGGTCGTTTCTTCATTAATGCGGGCCATAATAGTCGACTTCTTCAGCTCGTCGACATCACCGAAATAAACTAGATAGCCTATGATCCCGGCAGTGGCTACGGCAGAGGCCATGCCGATCGCTGAAAGGCCTGCGGTCGCCCACAGCAACCATTTTTTCCAAGAATTCAAGAGTTCACCTCGCAACGTAAACTAATAGTTCCAAATTATCTCGCGAAGTAGCTTTGAAGTCCACAGCTTCTCCGAGCCAGGCCCCATCGCTTGCGGCAATTCGTCTATGATATACTATGAAAGCCTGATCTCTGCGGAGCGTCAATCTATGATTTTCTCATCTTTGTTTTGCCGTCAACGCAGGGCCTTGCTCTCCTGCTTGCTGCTGGCTTTTTCAGGAACTCCTGCATACCTTGCTGCAGCTGAATTCCAAGGGGTTATGCGGGACGTCATCGCCGGCGTCGGCCACGTATCGAGCCCGGAGCGACCACTTCAGCCGAATGGCTTCCTATCTCCCTACCAATATCTCTTCCAAAGCCCTGCACCAGAAGGGACGGGAAGCTATCCTCTCAGCAGTGGATTTCTAATCAAGCCTACAGGCACCTTTGTGACCAGCTTTCGCGCCATCGATGGCGCGCATCACTTGGAAGTGACGGGGACTGATAAGCGTCGCTGGAGGGCAAAGCTGATTGGGGCCGATCGCGCCTTGGATCTTGCTGTGCTGAAGCTCGAAGCAGGCAAGGGCGCTTCCCCAGGAAGTTTGGATTTTGGCGACAGTGAGAAACTAGTCCTCGGCGACAAGCTTATGGCCGTCGGCCAACCGCTGGGTTTCGAAGCTTTCGTCAGCGAGGGAACCCTCGCCGCCAAGGGCAATGTTTTAGGCAGCGGTCTTTACAATAGATTCCTTCTCCTCAATCTACCCACCCACCCGGCGAATGCCGGTGGACCGATAGTCGATCGGCGCGGCAGAGTCGTTGCGATGGCCACTTACATTCCTAAAGGTCCCGCTACGTTAGGCTTTGGTCTTCCCAGTCAGCTCATGATAGGGGCGATTCGCGATATACTCCGACATGGAAAAATTGTAAGACCCTGGATCGGCATAGTCGCGCGCAGCGTGCCTAATCTCGATAGCATCGGCGAGGTTTATGGAGCCCAGCAACGTTCGGCTGTAATCGTCGATAACCTTATTGTCGACGGCCCGGCGGCCAAGGCAGGGTTGCAGGTCGGTGATTTGATCGTGGCGCAGGGGGGTAAAGACCTCCGAAATCTCGTCGACCTGCAAGACCTCCTCTCCAGCAAAAAAGCTGGTGAAGTCCTCAAGCTCAAACTATTTCGTCGTAAGCAAGGCTATGTGACGATCGACCTTCTCCTGGGCGAGATTCCCAGTGCACGGGATCTTCCCGATAACGAAGACCTTCTCTAAATGGACAACAGATGAGAGCTACGTTTTTCGCTTTTTGTGCGACTTGCCTCGCTATGAGCTGCCGCAGTGTACCGAACGAAGATGGTGATAGTCAGGTCGCAAATTTCTCGCTGGATATACTGAACACGCCTGAGGGAGCACCCGAGTGGGACGAGGTTCGGGTCATTTTGGAAGCCGTACCGGCGTCAGATGATATGATTATACGAAGTTTCAAACAGTCCGCTTTTACGACGGGAACAGCCGAAGACATCGGCTTGAACGTCAGCTATGGCAGCTACACTATCGATATAGAGTACTTTGATGCAAGCGGCGCGGTCATTTACCGCGCCTGCCAGAGTGAGCGGGACCTGCTCAGGGAAATCAATGAGCCGCACTACAAAACCAAAGTAAAAATTTGCCTCATCGATCAGTTTGGTAATGAATCGCGCATGTTCGCTTCTACGAAACTCAGCCCCCAAGAGCAGGCGGCTTTGAAAGGTGCTCGTAGTTCACAACTCCGCTCTCTCACGGGCAGTACACCTCTTAAGATAGATCTCCAGAGCATCGCACGAAACACTAAATTTCCGAGTTTTCCTAGCCTCATTTTCGCCCCTAAGCAAGGTAACGATTCGCAGGGACATACTTTTCTCATGTTGGTGGGCCATCAGATATACCAGCAGGCTCTGCTCGCCTCTGAAAATAAAAATTTCGTGCACGCGAGCAATGCCGCAATACTCCTGCGCAAAATCATTGAAGTCGACCTGAATTTTTTGAACGATCCCGCTAACCCAGAGCAAACCAATGACAACCGCTTTCTCCTGGCTGCTTGGTTTATTTCGAACGTCGCGCGAGGCGCTCTCATCCTCGACAAAAGCACGCCTGCGGACTGGCGTCAGAAAGAGAACTGGCCTGCGCTCAAATCCAAGCTCAACGCCTGGATCAACAGCACCCCGCGCAGCAAAGCCGATTCTCGCTTCAAGCCCATGTTCGCTCTGATAACTGACAAGGGCACCAAGAATTGGGTGAATCTTCAGGACTCCAAAGCCGGTGCCACCAACCGGACCTTCGCGCTGCTCGAGGCTGAGATGCGAGTAGCCGAGCTGCGGCTGGGCTCACCCTCTGCCCAGGCCAGTCTACAGGCTGTATTCAATACCTTTCGCAGCTATCTTCCCAACTATTTTACCCGGGAAGAGGACTGTCTTGGCGATCCACGTTTAGGACCTAACCCTCGTTTGCGCTGTCTCAAAAACAAGGATGAACCGCGTGGCGATACCTTTCATCCGTTGATGGGTCTAGCGTCGATCGTCCATATTGTTGAGATCGCGAAGCGAAACAAATTAAACCTTCCCGCCGCAGACACAGAAAAAATCCTTAAAGGCCTTCGTTGGGGTGCAGACAACAATACCGCGCGTTCAGGAGGCTTTCAGGAACAGGATGTAAACTCAGGAATAGATCTTTGGGAAGTGGCGCAGCGACTCTATACTATCGAGCAGCTAGGGCCGCTGGTAAAACGCGACCGCGACAGGAATCGAAGCATGTTGCATAGGGCTGGTCTCGCATGGGGTTACAGTCTGATCGCTGCAGGCAAATATTAGAACTTAAGCCCTAAAAATGAACCGCGCCAGGTATCAGTAGATACCTGGCTCTTATTTTTTACGCTCCGTTTGACCCTCTAGACGCCTCTCGTTATACTGCCGGCCTCAAGCAACCTAAGACTCAGCATGCGAGGATAGCCATGAGCGACTTACAGACCATGAATATATTGAAAGGCCTGGTCATCGATGCCGTCGATAAGGCCAAGTCAGGACACCCCGGTGGGGCCATGTCCAGCATGGACTATGCCTATCTCTTGTTCACTGAATATCTCCGCTTCGACCCGGATAGTCCCAGCTGGCTAGGCCGCGACCGCTTCGTTCTGAGTGCCGGTCATGAATCGATGCTTCTCTACAGTTTTCTCCATTCTATTGGCTGGCTCGAGATGGACGATCTCAAACGCTTTCGCCAGATGAAATCGAAGACCCCTGGTCATCCAGAAAACTTCGTGACGCAAGGGGTCGAATGTACTACGGGGCCGCTCGGACAAGGCGCGGCCATGTCGGTAGGTTTCGCCATCGCTGCGCGCCATCAGCAGGCCGTCCTCGATGAGAAACTTTTCAGTCACCGCACCTTTGCCCTGCTAGGTGACGGTTGTATGCAAGAGGATATTACTCTAGGCGCGGCTTCCCTTGCCGGCCATCTCAAGCTTGCTAATCTGATCTGGTATTACGACAGGAACGGCGTACAGATTGCGGGTAAAATCGACCGCGTAGCTTCCGACAATTATGCCAAGGTCTTTGATGGCATGGGCTGGGAAGTCCTCGAAGTCAACGGACACGATCATGCGGCGCTCAGGAAGTCTCTCGATCGTGCGCAGGCTAAACGCGAAAAGCCCCTGCTCATCATCGGCACGTCTATCATGGCTCACGGCGCGCACTCAATGGAAGGGAGCGAAGACACCCACGGCTCCCCCTTACCAGCCGACGAACGCCAGAAGACCCGCGCAAAGTTAGGTCTACCGAGCGACAGCTTCTATGCGCCCGCCGAATTCTACCAGCACTTCCGCCGCAACTTTTCTAAGCGGCGCGAGGAAGTAAGCGCTTGGAAACAACGTTTCGAAGAACGGATGAGCGACGCTTCGTTCAAGAAAACTTTTCAATCTTATTACGACGCCGATGTTTATCAGAACTTGCCGCAGCTCAGCTGGCCGAAGGATAAGGAAATCGCCACCCGTAATGCTTTTGGCGAAGTACTGGCGAAGTGGGCCGATTCTGTACCGAGTTTGATGGGTGGCAGCGCCGATCTCGACGGCTCGAACATGACGGAAGACTTTGTCGAAAAGGTCGGTGATTTCGGCTGGAATCAAGCCAAAAATCGCAATATCGCTTTCGGCGTGCGCGAGTTTCCTATGTCGGCGATCTGCAACGGCCTCGCACTCCACGGAGGGATCGTTCCCTTCGATGCCACCTTCCTGAGTTTCGCCGACTACTCGCGCGCCGCACTCCGACTCGGAGCTTTGCAGAAGGCGCGCGTTATCCATGAATTTTCGCACGACTCTTTCTTTCTCGGCGAAGACGGCCCCACTCACCAGCCGGTCGAACATGTAATGTCACTCCGTCTAATTCCCAACTTTTACCTCATGCGCCCGGCTGATGCTTATGAGACGCAGATTATGATGGAAGTGGCTCTCAATCTCAAAAACAGTCCCAGCGCCCTCTGTCTTTCGCGTCAGAAGTTACCGATTCTCCCCGTCTCCAGCGAAGTCGTCAACCAGGCTCGCTACGGGGCTTATGCTGTCCTCGACTGCGAAAACCCTGAGCTCCTGATCATCGCTACGGGTAGCGAGGTATCTCTGGCTCTTGCCGCAGCTACTCATCTCAAAGGTCGGAAAGTAAAAGTTGTCTCCATGCCTTGCTGGGAACTCTTCGATGAACAGCCTAAAAGTTACCGTGACAAAGTACTCAGTCCCAACTGCAAGGCACGGGTTTCGATCGAAGCCGGTGCAACCCTAGGCTGGCAGAAATTCATTGGTATCGAGGGACTAGCGATAGGTCTCGATCACTACGGCGACAGCGCGCCGGCCTCTGACCTCGCCAAGGAGTACGGATTTACTCCTGAGCAGGTAGCGACGAAAATCAAAAACTACTTTGGCAGCTGAAGCTTAGCTTGCAAGAGAGCCGAAATTGGTGAACCATGAGGTCCACTGATTTCGGTTTTTTTTTCGTGATCTGCGCTTTGAGGAGTAGTTATGACGCTCAGAATAAACAGAGTAGCTGTGCTCGGCGCTGGGGTGATGGGAGCGCAGATTGCGGCTCATCTAGCGGCTGCCGGTGTTCGCACCCACCTTCTCGACTTGGCGGCGGAAGCTCCTCCCCAAGATCCGAAGCTCGCTAAGCTAGTGGGTAAAAAGTTCCGTTCGACAGCCGCCCTGCTCGCCATTGAAAATCTCAAGAAGTTGAAGCCCTCCCCTCTCGCCTCCGATTCAATCCTAGCCAATATCATTCCTGGCAACTTCACCGATGATATTTCGGTGCTGCAGGACTGCGACTGGGTGATTGAGGCTGTAGTCGAACGCATCGATATTAAGAAAATGATGCTAGCGAAGATAGCCGCCAATACCAAACCGCATATTCCCATCACGACGAACACTTCCGGCCTCTCGCTCGAGAAAATGTCGGAAGATCTCGACGAATACTTCCACCGTCGCTTTTTTGGTACCCACTTTTTCAATCCCCCTCGCTATATGAAGCTGCTCGAGATCATCCCTCATCCTGAAAACGATAAGGCTTTAGTCGGCGAGCTGGCGGCATGGATTGAGAAATATCTGGGTAAAGGCATAGTCTATGCCAAAGACACCATAAATTTCATAGCCAATCGTGTCGGCGTCTTTACAATGATGGCCTCCTTCAAACATCTCGACGAGCTCGCTCTCAACATTGAGACGGTCGATGCGCTTACAGGCAAGACTATGGGTCGGCCTTCTTCAGCGACTTTCCGCACGACCGATGTCGTCGGCATCGATACTTTCGCCCACGTCGCAAAGAATGTTTACCTATATGCTCCTGACGATCCTTATCGCGATCTCTTTCAGCCACCGAAGTGGATAGAGCATCTGATCAGCAAGGGCTCACTCGGCCAGAAGACGAATTCGGTAGGTCTCTACAAGAAAACTACCGACGAAAAGGGTCAGACCGAGATTCTCGCCTATAGACCTGCGACCGATAGCTACGCATCCCAGCAAGTACAGGAATTTCCCTGGGCTGAAGCAGCCAAAAAAATTCCTGATACGATAGAGCGTTTGAAATTCATTCTTGGGCACAACGATGCGGGTGCGCAATATATCTGGCGAACCCTGCGCGACACCTTCGCCTATAGTGCCATCCTGCTGGCCGAAATCGCTGACAACCAACCGCAGGCCATCGATAATGGGATTAAATGGGGCTTCAACTGGGAATGGGGTCCTTTTGAACTTTGGCAAGGACTCGGCTACGACACCGTCCTAGAGCGCATGAAAGAGGACGGAGTGAAACTCCCGGGCTGGCTGAAGGCAGGTATCAAGTTCTACAAGCCGGCTCCTAACTCCAGCGAGTGGCATCTCACCGGTCCGACCTCGCAGTACCAGGGCGAGCTTGGCAAAGAACGCGGCATCGTCAAAGCCCCTCAACTCTTCTTCCTCCCGAAAAGCCAAAATGCTGACGATCGACGCGTCGTCCTCGCCAACAAAGGCGCCAGCCTCGTTGACATCGACGACGGCATAGCCTGTCTGGTCTTTCACAGCAAGATGAACGCTATCAGCAACGATATTGCCGATATGATGTTTAAGTCTTTCGACAAAGTAAAAAGCGATTTTGCCGGACTCGTCATTGCGAATGATGCAGAGGTATTCTCAGCCGGTGCTGATCTCAAGCAGATCCTGACTGCGATCAAGGAAAACAAATTCGACTCTATCGATCAGCTGCTCCGCCGTTTCCAAGCGATACTGCAGATGATCAAATATGCGCCCTTCCCCTCGATATCCTGCCCTCAAGGTCTGACGCTGGGTGGTGGCTGCGAGGTTACCCTGCATACCAGCGAGCAGATTCTGGCCGGCGATACTTTTGCCGGTCTAGTCGAGGTTGGGGTCGGTTTGATTCCAGCCGGCGGTGGTACGAAAGAGTTGGCTCTCCGCGCCTACGCACAAGCAGCTAAGGGCGAAAATGCCGATCCAATGCCCTTCCTGCAAAAAGCCTTCATGCTGATCGCGATGGGCAAGACCTCGACCTCAGGACTCGAAGCTGTTGAAATGGGGCTTTACGGCAACAAAGCCAGCGTAACTCTCGCCCGGGATTATCAGTTGCAGTTTGCCAAGAAGCGGATCCTAAGCCTGGTCGATAGCGGTTATCAGGCGCCTTTGCCTATTACCCAGATAAAGGTAGTCGGAGATGCCGGGATCCAAACTTTCAACATGATGTTATATAACATGGTGCAGGGCCGCCAAGTCTCTCCCTATGACGCTTTGATTGCCGAAAAGGTGGCGACTGTCCTCTGCGGTGGTGAGATCGATGCCGGCCATACCGTGAACGAAGAATATTTCCTCGAGCTCGAGCGCCGGGTCTTTCTCGAACTCTGCCGGGAGACGAAGACTCAGGAACGCATCGAAGCCATGTTGAAAACCGGAAAACCCTTACGTAATTAATACAGGACGGGAGCAAAAAAGATGCGAACAGCCTATATCGTGAGCCCTTTGAGGTCAGCCGTTGGGAAAGCCATGCGGGGAACCCTACGGACCAAACGTCCTGACGAACTCTGTGCTGATGTCATAAAAGCGATTTTGAAGGCTAATCCTTCAGTAGACCCCAAGACTATCGATGATGTGATAATCGGCTGTGCGATGCCGGAAGCTGAACAGGGTATGAATGTGGCCCGTTTCGCTCTTCTCCTCGCTGATCTCCCGCAGTCGGTTCCCGGGGTCACGGTCAACCGCTTCTGCAGTTCGGGACTGCAGACCATAGCCATGGCAGCTTTCCAGGTTCAAGCCGGAGGCGCCGAGTGCATCCTCGCGGGTGGAACCGAATCGATGACTCTCGTGCCGATGATGGGACACAAACCAGTCGGTAGTCGCAAGGTACTCAAAGACGGTCGGGAGGATTATTACCTCAGTATGGGTCTGACCGCGGAAAACGTCGCGAAGGAATATAAGATTTCTCGGGAAGACCAGGATCGTTTTTCCTTCGAATCCCATAAAAAAGCGGTCGCAGCCATCGAAAAGGGTTGGGCGAAGGCCGAAACCGTGCCGGTGCAGGTGAGTTTTCGTTCGCCAGGAGCAGACGGCACGGTACAGATTCAAGAGCAGACCTTCGATACCGACGAAGGCGCTCGCGCTGACACCACCTTTGAAGTTCTTTCCGCTCTCAAACCGGCGTTCAAGGCTGGTGGAACGGTTACAGCTGGCAATTCCTCGCAGATGTCCGACGGGGCTGCGATGTGCATGGTCGTCTCTGAAGACTATCTCAAGCGCCATAATCTCAAGCCTATGGCTCGCTTTGTCAGCTTTTCGGTAGCTGGAGTTCCGCCACGGGTCATGGGAATAGGGCCGATAGAAGCTATTCCTCGCGCCCTCAAAATGGGCGGACTCTCGCTGAAGGATATCCAGCGCATCGAACTCAACGAGGCTTTCGCGGCTCAAGCTCTAGCAGTCCTCCGCTTTCTAGAGATCGATCCCTCGATAGTCAATCCAGGTGGCGGCGCGATTGCTCTCGGTCATCCTCTAGGAGCGACAGGAGCCAAGCTTACGGCGACACTTCTACACGGAATGCAGCGCGATAAACAGAAATATGGCATTGTATCGATGTGTATCGGGACGGGAATGGGAGCTGCTGGAGTTTTTGAGAAACTTTGAGAAGGACTTTGCATGATGAGTGGCTCGCCTGCTGGGTGAGCCGCTGCTCTGCCCACCGTAGGATCGCGAAATGGCTGCTAGTAACATTCTGTTAAGTAAGGCGCTTTATGGCAAAGATCCTCATTGTCGATGACGAAGTTGATATCTGCGAAATGATGTCGTTCACCTTCGAAAGCCATGGCTTTGAAACCTTAGTGGCCACCGATGCGGCCGAGGCCTTCGACCTGGTAAAAAAACAGGATCCAGACCTCGTAGTGAGCGATATTCGCATGCCTAAAGGTGGTGGAATGAAACTGCTGGAGGATATCAAGCGCCACAACCCCAAACGACCACTGGTATTTTTGATCACAGGCTATAGCGATAAGACGCGCGAAGAAGCAATAGCCCTTGGGGCTGAAGATGTCCTTTCGAAACCCATCCGACTGCAGGATCTGGTCGAAAAGATCGAAAAGGCCCTTAAAAAAAAGAGCTCTTGAGCGAAAATGAGGCCTCGCCTACGGCGTCGGCCACCCATCAAGACTTAGTCGTTGCCGTTCACTTGGCCTTTGCCGTGCGCGTGATCTTGATCCTGTTCGATCAACTTTGCCCTTGCTTCGTGAAACTTAATCCGAGCAAACGGCTTATGGCAAAGGGGCTCGGCTAAGATCAGGATCACGCCTAAGGCAATGGCAATGGCAATGGCAATGGCAATGGCAATGGCAATGGCAATGGCAACGTCTACGCCCACGGCAAAGTACAAATCGTGACAGCAGGGCCAGCATCCTTAAGTTTAGACAGTTTTCAGAAGGGGGTGGCTGACGCCGTAGGTGAGGCCGAAAATCAGCCTAAAAAAAGAAAACACCATCCCGAAAAGGATGGTGTTTGATTTTTGAGTAAAAAACTTCTTACATGCCGCTCAGGGAGGGGGAAGCAGCCTTGCTTTTGCGCGCTTTTTTGGTAGCACGCTTAGCGGTTTTCTTCTTCGCCTTCTTTACAGTCTTCTTTGCTGGCTTCTTAGCAACTTTCTTGGCTTTTTTAGCTGCCTTCTTCTTAGTTGCAGCTTTTTTGACAACTTTCTTGGCTTTCTTAGCAACTTTTTTCTTCGCAACTTTCTTGGCAGTCTTCTTAGTTGCGGTCTTCTTAGCTGCTGCTTTTTTAGTGGTCCGTGCCTTCATAATTCTGAATTCCTCCTAGCAGTTCTGCGATATGTAGGCCCCAACTCCGGGACCAACTGTACGGAAATCATCGATTCCCGTTTACCACTGTCGTCATGAGATCCTGCGTATTCTCATCTTAGCACACTTGCTTTTTCTGTGAGAAGGAACGCATTTTATTTGCCTACCCACAATGCTTCTTCTATCGGTGTCGAACTGCAGAACTAAAGAGCCTTTGTACAATCAGGCTCTATTTTTTTCGACCTCGCAGAGCTTTAGCCTTTATTACCTTTGAGGTTTCACTCACTTGCGGCCTGCACTTTTTCTTTCCGCGATGGGGGATTTTAGTCTGGATCGCACCTTTTTCAAATCTATTTATTTGCGAAGGCGAAAGAAGATAGATCCTCTCGCACCTTTTTACCCTCAGACCGTGTTCCGCGATCCCCCCGTTTGCTTGTTGGCGAAGATCTCTAGAGCGGCTCTGGCTTTTTCCGACATCAGAGGTCTCTGAGCCTTCGCTACCGGAGCTTCGGGCTTGGGTTCGACCGTATGACAACGCGATAGTCCGAGCTTGAGTAGCATGTCGACTAGGACTTTGTCGTCAGAGAAAATCAAAGCGAACCCAGCATCGTCAGCTAATTCCACCTGCTGTAGGACTTGGAGACGCGCTTTGTTCCCTTGTGGAGCCTCTTTCCAGTGGTAGAAGGTGAGAGGTGCTTCCAGCGCTTCGGCAGCAAAAACCAGTTCATTTCTTAGCGGCTTACTGGATTCCTGGAAGATTTCCTCGAGCAGGAGGACCTCGCGACCGCTCTCGGCGATTTTCTCCCAGAGCTCCGGTTCCAGATTTTGCTGCGGCAGTCCCCAAGCCTCTAGTGCCTGACGCCATCGGTGTTGGAGCAGGTCGATATCCTGCCCGATCTTGGCCTTTATCTGTCGATAGGCTTCGAATTTGTTAGTGACCGCCTGCAGTTTAAGCAGCTGGCTCCGCTTCTTCTCCGCATACTGCAGCACGGACCTAGCTTCGGCGAGGACGGCAAGACTCTGATCGAGCTTGTCAGATTTCTGACTCCCTGTATGAGTTCGCCACTCTTCTATCAGCTGGGCCAGCGCCTGAAGCTCCTGCCGCTGCTCCCGGATCTCTTCCTGCATGCAAAGGCGACGGGCGTGGAGCAGGGCAAGCCGTCCGTGTTGGTTCATGAGCGTGACGAGTTCGCGGACCCCACATTCAGGAGCGAGATTCAGCTGCCGACTGATGTTGAGCCATTGCTCCTTGGCTTTGACGCTCTCGACCTGAATTTTTTCGTAGCGCTGTTCAAGGTCCAGCAGTTTTTCGTCATGAGTGCCCTGGTTCTGCTCAAGTTCACTGTACAAGCGACCGAGCGAATGGAGGCACTGGTTCACAGCCGCCCGCGACAATTCCAGAGTATGCGGTCCTAGACCGCCGTCGCTCTTGCCCTTATCCGCATCAAAACCTAGCAGCTTATTGAGCTTGCCGGCGATATTATCGCGCTGCTTCTCCTGCTCCAGGGCGCCTGTGCGCACATGCTCGTCGAGCTCACGCAGACAGGTTTCCAACTCCTGGATGAGGTGGCGGTCGTATTGCAGAAAGCGACTGATGCTGGCGCGGTACTCCTCATATACCGGCTTGAGCTGCGTTTTTGCATCACTCAGAGTCTTACGCGCAGCTTTTTCGAGTTTGTCGCTCGCCAGATAGCGCGTCAGAACCTGGAGGACCTGGGACCACTCGACCGCTGGTTCCGGCGGGGGAAGGTCCTCGATCTTACATTTTTCGCGCAAGTCTTCAAGCTCAGTCTCGACCTCGCGGAGTCTCTCGAGCAGAGTTCGAGGATTTTTCGCCGGGTCGAAGAGAGGCTCAGCAAGAGCGCTCAGTCGGTTGATGAGGACTACCTCCTTCTCAAGGCGCGCCGCGAGCTGCGTATCGATCTTGCTGAGTTGATCGAAGGTCTTATCGACCTCTCGACCTTGCAGCTGGAGGGCTAGGACCCTTCTGCTGAGGCCATCGCCGAAGACCAGAAGCTCTTTGAGCTGGGTGCGGCTGAGGGCATATTTGAGGCCGAGCTTCTGCATCAGCGCCTGCTGATTAGCTTCCTTGCGCTGCGCACCAGCTCGCTCCCAAGGCGAGCTTCGCAGCTGCTGGCCTGCGCTGGGACGCGCTTCTAGAGCCTGACCATCGAAGCTGAGGTCGTACTCAGCAAGACAGGAATGCACCGGAATACTTTCACTTGAAGAGCCAGTCGGCAGATAATCTTTGAAGAGTTCTTTCAGACAAACTTCAGGGCGAGCGTCAAAGAATTGACGTCCACGGAAGCAGCGAAACTGATCGCCTTGACGTTCGAAAGCCCATGATTCACCGCTGTTGTCGGTGATCTGCACCAGCGCGGCTTTGATCTTCGCATCGCGTGAGCCGAAGAGGGCGAAGCGCAGTGCGACGCGCAAGATCTGCTGCTCCGCCGCTGGAACCGCAAGCACACAAAGGTTTCTATGGGATCCTTGATCGCTCTTGAAGCGCCAGATTTTTACTTCAGTCGAATCGCTCGGGACCGCTTTGATGCCGTCGATAAACATAAAATATTCCTATGATGGGATCTCATCAAGGCCCC
>JBGSTX010000093.1:0-7322 GCA_041736305.1 Oligoflexus sp.
GACTCAGAAGACTATCATAACACCTGCGAGCCTAGGCCCGAACAGATGATACAAAACCGCCGAAAAAGAGAGAAATGGGCCGAAGGGCACCCGCGTTTTCATATCCCACTTCCGACCAACCAGCATGACCGACAATCCGACCACAGAACCGAGCAGTGAAGCCCAGAATATAGTAGTCAGCACCGATTGATAACCCAACCACCCGCCGATGGCAGCCAGCAGCTTGACGTCGCCGAGACCGAGGCCGGATTCACGACGCAAGAAAAAATAAATCCAAGCGACTCCATAAAACACCCCTCCCCCTAAGAGAACTCCCCATAAGGAAGATTTCCAGTCGAGATCGGGATGCAAGTAAACGACGAGCGGCGTCAGGGCTATCATCGGCAGGCTGAGCACATCAGGGATGATCTGATGCTCGAGGTCGATAGTCGAGCAAATCAGGAGCAAGCTCGAAAAGATCAACGCATGGGCGTAGCGCATGGCTTCCTGAGAATCGATCAGCAGGCCTGGCTCGAAACGGATCACGAATGGAAAAGTCCAGTAGATGACAACGAACATGAAAGCGCTAAAAAGCTCGACCCAAAAATATTGAGGTGAAATCTTGCCGCCACAGCAGGCAGCACGCCCCCGGAGCAATAGCCAGGAAAGGAGAGGAATGTTATGCCACAACGGTATAGATGCGTTGCAGAGGGGGCAATAAGACCGCTGACTCTTCCAGAAGATCTTTCTGGGAATCCGATAAATGCATACATTAAAAAAGCTACCGAAGATGGCGCCCAGCACGAATGAAAGGTATGTCAAAGGACTGCGGAGTATAGGAAGCAAGTCCATAGCCAGGAAATCCATAGTGCCCCGCGGCTTCATGGTGTAAAGAACCAGTCATAATGAGACCGTCTTCATTATATTAGCTCTCAAAAAAATATGAAAACGATTATAACGGAAAGTTTCCACGGTGCAGATCCGCCAAGAGGATAGCCTTCAATGATCAACGAACTGACTCTCGAAAAACTTCAGTGGCCACAACTGCTTTCGCACCTCGCTGCAGAAGCCCAGACATTGGAAGGCCGCGAAGCTTGTCTTCACCTACGACCGGCGTTTACCGCTCCCCAGATCGAGCAACGTTGGGATGATGTAATTCCACTGCGGGATTTGATTCGAACCGGCTACAAGCCGCCCATCGGCGAGCTTCCCGAGCTGCGTCCTGTCTTCCGCGGCGCGTCTTTAGGTCAGATTCTCGATGGTGAATCCATCTGGAATGTCTTCATACTTCTCCAAACCGTCCGTTCGGTTCATCAGTTTTCAGTCGATAAGCAGGATCGCTGCAAGACCCTGGGACGCTTCTATCGGCTGATCTATCCACTGCCCAAGCTCGCGCGTACGATCGAGAAGACGATTACTGCGGAAGGTGAGCTGCAGGACGACGCTTCACCCGAACTCAAGCGCATTCGGCAGCAAAAGCTCAGCATGCGGAAGAAAATTGAATCTCTCATCAAGCAGCTGCTGACCGATCAGCAGCTCGAGATGTATATTCAAGACAAATACTTCACCGTTCGCTCGGATCGCTATGTGGTGCCCTTGCGCATCGACGGTCGCGGGCGCGTCAAGGGCTCGATCTACGACACCTCGGACAGCGGGCAGACCCTCTACATCGAACTCGCTGAAATCCGCCCTCTCAACGACGCCCTTCTCGAACTTGAATCTTCGGAAAAGCTTGAGATTCTCCGTATATTCAAAGAGCTGAGCGCTCTCATCGCCGCTGATCTCGAAGTCCTAACAGGTAATTATGATAATCTTATCGAGCTCGATATTCTAACGGCTGAAGCAGGCTTAGCGGTCAAAATTGATGGTGGTCCTGCCGCTATCAATCCGAAGCCGGGGCTACGCCTGGTCCAGGCGCGGCATCCCCTCCTCGTGGCTGGCGGAACCGTGCGCGCCGTCGCCAACTCGGTCGACCTCGAAGAATCGCAGCTTTCTCTCATCGTATCCGGACCGAATGCTGGTGGTAAAACTGTAGTACTCAAGACTGTGGGTTTGGTTCACCTCATGGCCAAAGCCAGGCTTCTGCTGCCTGTCGATGAACCTTCGCAGGTCTATCTTTTCGATAATATTTACGTCGAAATCGGCGACGCCCAGAATCTAAGTGCCAATCTCTCGACTTTCTCAGGGCACCTGATGGGTCTCAAACCGGTTCTTATTCAGTCGACCGCCGCCGATCTCGTGCTCCTCGATGAGTTGGCCGTCGGCACCGAACCGCACACAGGCTGCGCTATCGGCCAGGCCGTACTCGAGGAACTGGCCGATCGCAAAGCGGTCTGCATCGTCACCACGCACTTCGATAATCTCAAGAGCCTGGCTCTCGGCGACAAACGTTTTCGCAATGGTTCGATGGAATTTTCGACTCGCGATTTAAAACCGACCTATAAGCTCGTGCTCGATATTCCAGGCCAGAGCTATGGTATCGAAGTCGCCGAACACATCGGTCTGCCGAAGCACGTGATCGAACGAGCTAAAGACCTCCGCGGCAGAACCAGCTCGACTATGGATCAGATCCTCGATTCATGGCAGGCGCTGCGCGAGCAGGCTGAGGAAGAGAAGATCCGCTACTCGAAGCTGAAGCTCGAAATGGAAAGCCAAAAACACCGCTGGGAGCAGGAACGGGAAGCGCTCGCTACAGCTAAAAACGATATTTCTGTGCGTATTCGCGCTCGTTACCAGGACCAGCTCGACAGTCTCAAGCTCTCCTACGAGGAACAGCTCGACGAGTTGCGTCAGCTGGTGAAGGAGCAGAAAAAGCAGACTGAGACAGCAGCTCCCGAAGTTTTGCGCGAGGCCCTGAAAGATCGCCAAGGGAAAATGGATGGACTGGGTCGCCAGCTGCAGCAGGAGATCGATGGGCTCAAGCAGGAGTTCGATTCCGGTGGCGATCTTCCCGGCTTGCCTTGCACAATCGATGAACTGAGCGTAGGCAGCCGCGTTTATATGATTTCAATGGGCAAAGAGGCCGTGGTCAGCAAAGTGCAAAAATCGCCGCCGGTCGTTGAAATCACCGCCGGGCTCCTGAAGCTTCGGCCCTCTGTGCAAGACCTGCGCATCCTCAGCCCTCAAGCTCCCGAAGTAAAGAAGAAAAGCTCGAACTCACCCTTGCAGGGCCAGCGCCATTCGTCGGTGCCGCCTGAGAAAGGCTCCATGCCTTTCGTCATACCGACCATTACAAACAGCCTCGACCTCAGGGGCATGGACAGCGACTCGGCCTTAGAAAGAACTTGGAACTTTGTAGATAAGGCGGTTTTACGCGGTGAGAGTCACGTTATTTTGATCCATGGTCATGGGACTGATATCCTCAAGCGTTCCCTGCGGAAAGCTTTGGCAAAAGACGCCCCTTATCCCCTGGACTTCAGGCCGGGAGAGTCGGAAGAGGGCGGCGATGGAGTAACGGTTGTACACCTAAGACTCTAGTTGAAAGCCAGTCCAGCTTAGTTCCACAAGTTTTTCTCATGCTTTGGAATTGGTAGATGGCACTCGACTGTGTTAACAAAAGCGGTGACTCGAAGCTGTCTTCTTTAGCAAGGCGACAGTCAATAACGGAGCAATTATGGCAAAGTCACTCAATCGTAAGAGTCAGACTTGGGAACTCGATCTCAGTCCGGCTGAGATCCTCAGGGACTATAAAATAGCCCTCCTGAGTCGTGAAGCTAGTCTCGTTGGCAGGAAAGAAGTGCTCTCGGGCAAGGCCAAATTCGGCATTTTCGGCGACGGCAAAGAGCTCGCCCAGATAGCGATGGCAAGGGCTTTTCAAAAGGGCGACTGGCGATCCGGCTACTATCGGGACCAGACCTTTATGATGGCGATCGGCGCTCTTACGATTAAGCAATTCTTTGCTCAGCTCTACGCTGACACCGACATCGAGCGAGAACCTTCGTCTGGCGGTCGGCAGATGAACAGTCACTTCGCCAGTCGCTTTTTGGATGAAGAGGGTCGCTGGCTGAATCAGATGACGATGTACAACACGAGCGCCGATGCTTCACCGACCGCCTCGCAGATGGGGCGACTGCTGGGTCTCGCTTACGCTTCCCGCCTCTATCGCTTCGTTCCGGGTCTCGATCCCGCCGGTCAATTCTCTCAGGCGGGACGCGAAATCGCTTTTGGCACCATCGGCAATGCGAGCACTTCAGAGGGCCTCTTCTGGGAAACGCTCAATGCGGCGGGTGTTCTGCAGGTGCCGATGGTGATTTCCGTTTGGGATGACGAGTACGGGATATCGGTTCACAATCGCTATCAAACCACTAAAGAATCGATTTCACGCATCACCGCCGGCTTCGCTAAAGAAGAAGACACCAACGGTCTCCATATACACTCTGTCCGCGGCTGGGATTATCCCGCGCTCTTGCGGACCTATAGGGAAGCGGCTGAACAAGCCCGTGAACAGCACGTACCCGCTCTCATTCACGTCGTGGAAATGGGGCAACCCCAGGGACACTCCACTTCCGGTAGCCATGAACGCTATAAGACCAAAGATCGTCTAGCCTACGAACAGTCCATCGACTGTCTCGTGCGGATGCGCGAATGGATGGTCCAGCACGGTATTTGCCAGACCAAGGACTTGGAGCAGCTCGAGGAAGAAGCCCGGCTCGAGGTCATGGCTCTGCGCGCCGAAGCCTGGGAAGAATTCCTGAACCCCATGCGCCGCGAGCGTGAGCAATTGCTCGCTATCTATCAAAATCTAGCCCAAGATCAGGGCATCCCGCAGGCCTTCACTCCCCTACGCGAATCGCTGCAACGCTATCCAGCCATCAACAGGAAGTCGATCCTCGCCAGCGCCCGCCGAGCGGCTTACCTCCTGCGGCAGCATGAGAGCAGCACTAAGTTTCAGCTCTTGGAATTCATCGCCTCGATGCGGACGGCTAATGCCGAGCGCTACAACAGCAGACTTTTCTCCGAAGGTCCCAAAGCCGCTCTCGCTGTCTCAGCCTTGCCAGCGAGCTACGCCGAGAACCCCGAGCGCGTCGACGGCCGCATTATTATTCAACGTTGCTTTGATGAGCATCTGAGCCGCGATCCAAGGGTTTTTATCGTCGGAGAGGATATAGGACAGCTCGGTGGCGTGAATCTGGAATTTGAAGGGCTGAGTGAAAAGCACGGCGAGTTGCGCGTGACCGACACCGGCATCCGTGAGGCTACGATCCTGGGCCAGGGAATTGGCGCCGCCCTCCGAGGTTTGCGTCCTGTAGTCGATATCCAGTACCTCGATTATCTGCTCTACGCCTTTCAGCTGATGTCCGATGACCTGGCTTCGCTCCACTACCGCACAGCGGGTGGGCAGAGTGCTCCTCTCATCGTCCGCACCAAAGGTCACCGCTTGGAAGGTGTCTGGCACAGTGGCTCGCCGATGGGCATGATCATACATGGCATTCGCGGGATGCACGTCTGCGTACCTCGCAATATGGTCCAGGCAGCTGGCATGTATAACACCCTCTTTGCCAGCGACGATCCCGCCTTGGTCGTTGAAGTGCTCAACGGCTATCGCGTGAAAGAGGACGTTCCCTCGAATCTCGACTCTTTCAGAGTGGCGCTCGGAGTTCCGGAAGTCCTGAAAAGCGGCCGCGATCTGACGGTTGTTACCTACGGGGCCTGTGTAGCAATTGTCCAAGAGGCCCTGCCTCTCCTCGATGCCTTTGGTATCGACATCGAACTGATTGATGTCCAGACGCTGCTGCCATTCGATCGTCAGGGTCTCATCGGAGAATCTCTGCGGAAAACCAACGCTGTCCTCTTCATGGATGAGGATGTACCGGGTGGAGCTTCGGCTTATATGCT
The DNA here is from genome assembly GCA_041736305.1 of Oligoflexus sp. Lineage (GTDB taxonomy): Bacteria > Bdellovibrionota_B > Oligoflexia > Oligoflexales > Oligoflexaceae > Oligoflexus. The sequence continues at coordinate 5,815 of JBGSTX010000093.1, forward strand.
GCGCGAAGTCCTCGAAGGCCAGAGTGCCTACGAATATCTCGACGCCCCGCCTCGGACTTTGACGGCTAAAGAGCACAGAAGCCCCTATGCTTCTGATGGGGATTACTTCACAAAACCGAGCGTCGAAGATGTGGTCGAAACCATCTATGCGATGCTGCGAGAACGCCAGCCGCAGCGTTTCCCGGATCTCGGCCTCTAGATCAATGGGCTGGTTGTGGAGTTCTTACGGGCAGTCTCGCGTTTTCATCCTTGAGAGCTCCACCAGTTTGATGAACGATGATCTGCCGGGTAGGAAATGCAATGTCGATTTCCTTCTCTAAGAATTCTTTGAGCAGTTCAATATTAATGGCCTGTTGCGTATCCATATAGATCCCGTAGTCCGAGGAAAGTACGTGGTAGACCACCTCGTAGTCGAGCGCTGATTCCCCGTAGCCTTTGAGGTGGGCTCTTTCAAAACGGGTTTTAGGCTGTTTCTCGATGATGCGTTGAACCATGCGCGGCACTTCGCCAAGCAGCTCGATCGACGTGTCGTAGGCTAAACCAAAGCCGAACTGAATGCGACGTTCGCTCATGCGTTTGTAATTCTGCACTCCGCTCTCGATCAGCTGCTTGTTGGGATAGACCCACTGCTCGCCACTGAGGCTCCGAATCCTCGTCGTCTTCAAACCCACGCTTTCCACCGTTCCTTGCATACTACCGACGATAATAAAGTCTCCGGCTTCGAAGGGCTTATCGAGGATAATGGTGAGGGACGCAAAAATATCGCCGAGTATGTTCTGCACCGCGAGGGCAATCGCGATACCACCGATACCGAGACCTGTGACCAAAGCAGTGATATTCACACCTAGATTATCCAGGAGCAGAAGGAGTAGGAAGGAAAAGAGGAGGAACTGTGCCGTGACGTTGATGGCTCCGTAAGTCGAGAGATAAGTGCCACCGTTCATTACAGCGAGGTGGCCCTGGCGTCTGGCAAAATAATCTTCCAGCCCGAAGGTAATAAGTACTTTCCCCCATCCACTAAGCTGAAAGAAAAGGGCCACCAAACCGATTTTATCGAGAATCACGAGGGTGGCTGCGTGAAGTTTAAACGTGTGAGCCATCAGAACGAGCGAGAGAATAGCGAGAAAAATCGGCGAGGTCTTGTGGAGGCAGCGCAGGACCATATCATCGATGCGGGTATCCGTAGAAGCAGCAAATCTATCGATTTTCTTGATTAAAAACTTTCGCATAAAATTTAGGGCGAGAGTCAGGACGAGCGTGGTAAATACGAAGAAGATCCACTCTTTAAGACTGAGGTTCGACAAGCCCCACTCTGACCACTTTGACGTTGCCCATTCCATCGATCGAGTCCTCCCTAACGCGCCTGCCCCTTAGGTGGCACAAGGCTTAGGGAGTCTAGGAAAGCGGCGGACCGATTGCAACCCAAAAACGGCCTCGCCTATGGCGTCGGCCACTCAGTTCTTTGACCTAGCCTTAGACCTTGCCATTGCCTTGTGCGTGATCGTGAT
>JBGSTX010000060.1:0-13099 GCA_041736305.1 Oligoflexus sp.
TCCAGCCTGGAAAATGGTCAATAACGCCAACTGGGGCGTCGGCAATCATGGGTTTCTCGTTCGGAATAACATCGTCGCCAAGCAAGAGTCCAACTTGGACAAGGATCTCGACATCGGCAGTTTCACGACCTACGACGTCCAGTATAGCTGGACCCACCCGTGGAACGGCTCTGTGGCCGTCGGTGCGCTCAACGTTCTCAATACGGACTTTCCCTTCGACAATAGCGAAAGGGACGGTGGAGACGATCGTCGCGTGAAAGAACTCTATAACGCTGACGGTCGACTTGTTTACGTAAACGTCAACCAGACCTTCTAATCGGCCGTAGCCCCCTACATCTCTGCCCAGAGAAAAGGGGGGCTAAAGCCTCCTTCCTAGCGATCGAGCAGAACTTCCAATCGGCCGTAGAGTTCCCTACTTCTCTGCTCAGGGAAAGTAGGGACTCAAGCTTCCGTCCCACCAGTCGATAAGGATCGTGCACTTTAAAATGAGACATACTGGTGGATTTTTGCTCGACTAAAATAGGTTTTTTTTGCCTAGGCCTTTGGATCTGCGCTCCCTGGCAGCCAGAGACCTGGTCCTACGCCCCCCGACTGCGGGGCCAGCTTCGTATAGAAAAAATGCTTTCTCTCCAGAGGAGCTTGCCGACCCGCCTCACCTGGGCTTTAGGTGGGCCAGAGCGCACTTTGGAATTTTCCTGGATCGCAGAGCAGCAAGGAGTCGACCTCAGTTATTTCCCGTCTGGACCGCTTCCGGGCCCCATCGAAATTCCTCTGCCGGGTGATCCTGATCCTTCGAGTATCGAGGTAGACAGTCTCAATTGTTCATTAAAAGAGGGTCAGGACTGGACCTATAGCGGTCTTGGTCTTCACTTCTCCGCGGCTACCTGTCTCCAAGAAGGCGGTCTACACCTTAGCTATAAGACCAGGCCTCAAGCCCTTCTACGCTTCCCGCTCGCAGCCAACCAAAGCACTCCTCCCTATCACCTAATCGCAGAGAGACAAGTTCCGGGCCAGGCCTGGCAGGCAATCGACGTAGCTTGGGAACGGGGGGAGCTCGTTTTTAGAAAAGAAGACTACTACCCAGGTGCCAAGCTTCGCGTGCATTACCAAGAGGCCTATCTCGAAGCTGGATTGGTAGCGGTTCCGCGGAACGTCGCACAGGATACGATGAGCGTTGCGGCTATGCCCCGCACTTGCAAGCTTTCCGACCTGCTCATTGCCGGGGACTTCCTACAATCAAATTGCTCGGCGGCTCCCAGGGAATCGATGACCTTAGTCTTCGAGCAAACTCTTCAAGCTAGTAGCATCGACGGCAGCGAACTATTGCCTTTGAGATTTTCTGAGAAAGCTCGCTGGCGAATCCTAGTGGATGGCAGGGAAGAATTCGGTTTTCAGCGAAAAGGCAATCGCTTCACGCTCTTCCCATCTGGGTCTAAAGGACAGCAAGCCAGCCTCGAGGCGGAAATTAAACTCTAGGTTCAACTCCCCTTGAGCTGCTCGAGCACTGCATGAGCTCTAGCCAGACCATGCTCAGGCTTGAGATGCCAAGCGCATTCACAAAAATCACTTTGATCACTCCGTAGGACAAGATCAGAACCGCGATGTGTACTTGCAGGATTGATTTGATTCATCAAGGTCGAATAATATTCATGCCAGAGATTTTTTTCTTCATTTTTAACAAGGATCCAAGGTGCGATATTAACTAACTTTGCACCTTTAGCTTCTAGTCTCAATCGAAACTGACTGATCTTCTGAATATATGCTTCGGATACGATTCTATCGTTAAATTCCAGAGGTACGACCGGGATATCCAGACAGGCAGTATAATCCCCGTTCTTATCCATAAAAGGAGACCAGGGATCAGAAGGAACTTCCTTGAACAGAGACTGTATCAGTGCGCGGGCTGGATTGACTTCTCTGGGATAAGGCATCCACCACGCTAACAATCTTTCAAGAGCGCTCAAATTACCCTCAAGATAACTCGCAATGCGCAGGCTTTTAGCTACTTGTACTGCTTTATGTGGTTCGGACTGCGCCTGATTCCAGAACTCGAGACTTGAGTATATTACGGTATCACCTGCTTTGGCTTTACTCAAAGCAAGTTCTCGCATCAGCATCGGGTCATTGATTTCCGACGGGATAGCGAGATTAATCACAGGCATATCCAAGTGAGCCTCAAGCTCCGAGGAACGCATATTCCAAAATGCATTGCTCCCACCAGCAATTATCACGCGGCTAGGGCGATCCTTGAAAACCTCGAGTAGCTTAGCCTTTTTTAGAAAGAGACCTACCGATTCATTCTGAGCAAACCTGCTGGCCCAAGCAAAGGCAAAGCCGAAAGCTAACCATATAGCTATCAGTATTTTAATTTTTGACAAGCTCATCTCCCGTAAACAAAGCCAAGTTTAGATGAAACCGGAAAGAAGAGTAAAAACATCGCAAAAGCTAGCGCAAAAGCCACATTTCCATTTAAGAATGCATAGGGATGACCTTCGACGGCTTCATCTTCGCCCCAGACTTCCCACAGTATAAAACCCGTGGCTGCGCAAACGATGACAAGCCCCTCAGGTCCGAGCTTCATCATAAGGTCGTCGAGGATAGATTGCCTTTGCTTGAGATCGCTCAACCATGCCCGTCCGCTAAACATAGTTTTCATCTTCGCGAACAGTCGGCCTGTCTCAGGATCCATGAATAGAAATCGTCCGACTAAAAGTGTGAGGTAGAGGTGCACTCGAGCACACCAAGCTGGGAGGGAAAGATTAGATAGAAATCCCACAAAAAAGATGAACGAGCAGGCGTGGAAAAAACCCCAGATGAGATAATTTATGGTCGTCCCATGCCACATGGCTGAGAGCATGAAGACCAGAAAGGGAAGAAAGGCCCGCCTCCACCAGCGCGCCGCATAACGAGTACGGAGTCGATTGTAAACTTGCTCATGGAACCAGCGACCAAGACCAATGTGCCAGCGCCGCCAGAACTCCGGTAAGTTGCGAGATCCAAAAGGCTGCCTGAAATTATAGATAATGGGCAGCCCCAAAATGCGAGCTATCCCGAAAGCCAAGAGAGAATAACCACAGAAATCGAAGTAGACCTGAAACTCGAAGGCCAAGGTGGAGCTGAGGATGCGGAGGGGCGAAGTGCTCTCGCCGAGGTCGACTAGTCGGGAAAGATGGAGAGCCAAAACAAACTTGAAAGTAGCTCCAACAAGTATGAGAGGCAGAGCTTCGTCTAAGACGCCCTTGTTGAATCGAAATCTGTAGTCCCGTACCCTTCTGAGGAAACTAGGAGACTCGATAGGACCAGAAATGAATTTTGGGAAGTAGCAGAGCGCTAATAAATAGTCCAAGGGATGGGGAAGCTTTTCTTCGCCTTGGAGCACGGCATTCATAATCCCTATGAGCTGTAAAAAGTAGAATGAGTAACCCATCAACCAAAGCGCAGTCGTCGGCTGTGCAGCATTGCTAGCTGAGAGCACCGCAATATGCCCCCTCTGCTGCAGCAGGATAAAGAATGAAATCATGAGCAACTGCGGGAGCCAGAGCACCCAAAAGCTTTTTCCCCAAGCCCTCTGGGCCACAAGGAACAGATAACTGTAAGTGGAGATGCAGCACGCGAGCAGAAAAACGGGAGTAGACCAGCTACCCGAAAGAACGCGCATGAGAATCAATGAACTGAGCACAAGGAGAGTTTTGGCGAAGACAGGATGGCGCAAGCTGGAGACTAGGGACTGTAGCATCAGAGTCTCGGCATAAAATAAGAATCGACAAGAAAAAATGGCAAGTCCGGCCCGTAGGGGCCGAACTATGCCGCAAAAATCTCTACACTGAGGAGTCGATTGCAGAACTTTCTCTGTGTTGCATACTCCATGCCAAGGATCTTTTAGGGAATTTCTTGGAAGAATGAGTGCCCTGCTTGCGAAGGGTCTTTCAAAGTTTGATGAGAGATGTCAGTTTTTGACAGGACCCTATGGGAGACGCTGATCCCATGATCTCGCATTTTGGCTTTCAGAGTGTTGCGAGAAAGCCCCAACCTCCAACAAGCCTGCTGGAGGTTACCTTCAACATAGCTCAGGACTGTCGGCAGGAGCACTGACTCAAGATTGAAAACAAGCTCTTGATAAATATTGCTGTGATCGCTTCGCAGCAGCAGCTCGGTTTGCCTAAGGAAACTCTCTTGCGAAACATCAGACGGAGTGACGTTCAAGTCATTCACGATATGCGAAGGAAGAAACTCTGGACGCATGACGCTGCCATCGGTATGGGCTAGGGCATAACGCACCGAACTTTGCAGTTCACGCAGATTGCCCGGCCAATCATAAGCTCCTATACGCTCGAAGACCCGCGTATCTATGTCAACAGTCTCCTTGGCGAATTCACTCTTAAATTGCTCGGTAAAGAAGGTGACAAGGTCATGGAGATCTTCTTTGCGCTCACGTAAGGGCGGTAGGCTGATGGTGAAGACGTTGAGACGATAGAAGAGGTCGACTCGAAACAAGCCTTGCCTCACCATGCCGATGAGATCTTTATTCGTAGCGGCAACTATTCGCACATCGGTCTCAATAGTTTCATTGCCACCAAGCCGCTCAAAACGTTGGTCCTGCAGGAGTCTGAGCACTTTTGCTTGAGTGGCAGGAGACATATCGGCGACTTCGTCTAAGAAGATAGTGCCCCCATCAGCGTACTCGAATTTTCCTATCCTTCTCTTCAAAGCTCCTGTAAAAGCGTTTTTTTCATGTCCAAATAGTTCACTTTCCAAAATCGTTTCGGAAAGAGCTGCACAGTTGATAGCAAGAAACTGAGAGCGATTGCGTCGACTATGCTCATGGACAGCGCGGGCTACAAGTTCTTTGCCTGTTCCGCTTTCCCCCAAAATGAGAATATTGCCATTGGTCGGCGCAAAACGACCGATCTTCTTGTAAACATCTTGCATGGCTGCTGACGAACCTATCATGAGTGTACGGGCTTCAACGCTATTGCGTTCAAATTCTAAGGCTCGGGGTCTTCGTTTTGCATGAGAGGGTTCAGACTCTTGGCTTTCGTCGGACTTCAGACGTTCTAAGCTTCCACCCCGTGTGCGAAGAGCACGATCGATTGTAGCCAGCAAATGCCGAAGATCTACAGGCTTCAAAAGGTATTCGAAAGCGCCGTGCTTACTGGCTTCTATGGTGCTCGTAGTCGTCGAGTAGGCTGTAAAGACGATTACTGGAATATCAATGTGCGAGGCCTTGATTTCCTTCAGCAGGTCAATTCCATTGGCCTCATTGAGGCGAAGGTCCAAAAGCACCACATCAGGGGGATTTTGATTGAGCTGGACGATGGCTTGTTGGGGGCTAGCAGCTTCCAGTACCCTAAGCAGAGAGCTTTCTAAGCTGCTACGTATCGAATAGCGAAGGGTCTGATCGTCGTCGACGACTAAAAGTTTATACACCTGCAAGTCAAGGCCTCCCCAGTTCAAAGTGTCCAAATGTCGGCAAGAAAAAGCCGACTATAGCTCCTGAGTTCACTTGGTTTCTTGCAAAAATCTCGCCACCATGTGCCTCGACTATCTGCTTGCTGATCGAGAGACCAAGACCTGTTCCGGCATCTTTACTGGAAAAAAAAGGCTCAAAGATTTGAGGCAGCAGGTTTTCAGGTATGCCGCGCCCGGTGTCCTGTACTTCGAGTCTAACTCTTCCTAGAGCGGGCTCGTTTGCCCAGGTAACGGTTATAGCCGCCCCTTGTGGGCTTGCATCGAGCGAATTGAGTAAAATATTGAGCAATACTTGCTGCAGCTGTTGGAAATCACCTAACACCTCGAGGTCATGGGCTTGGCTTAAACTTCGAATTTTGACTTTTTGAATTTCGGCTCGACCACGAACCAACATAAGACAGTAATCGATAAGGCGGGCAATCGATATCCTGCGTGGAAAAATCTTCGGCGGTTTCGAAAAATCAAGTAAGGTTTGGACCGTTTTTTCAAGCCGACATATCTCCTGTTCTATCATCAAAAGATCGTCCTCTTTGATTCCCCCCCGCCCTTTCTCCAAGCCTGACTGTACCAATAGTTTTATGGACATCAGTGGGTTTCTGATTTCATGCGCGGTTCCTGCGGCGAGTTGGCCGATGGCAGCTAGCTTTTCCGAACGGAGTACCTCTTGCTGGGAGCGCTGAAGGCGCGTCACGACTCTTTCGACTTCGATGGCAATAGCGTCGAGTACGTGCCTGAGCTCTTGCATATTGAGATTTGGTGCGAGCTCTATGGGTCCTACGACCTCGTTAAGTCGATGAGTTGTCATCGATAATGAAACATTCATGTCGACCATCGTGCGACGAGTCCGACGGAAGGCAGCCACACCAGCCGCAAAACCACCGAGTGATCCACAGATCGCAACAAAGAGCAGCATCAAAGAGATTCGGCTCGATGAAACCCGGTGCTCCTTCACAGTACTGAGCATCACATTTTCATTGTAGTCGAGGTATTCATGGGCCGGGAGTATGATTTCTCGGGTAAGGATATTATCGATTTGGGCGTCTGACTTTCGATTGCTCTCGGCACTCTGCGGCCGTTCCTGATTTTTTTCAAGCGCAGCTAAGAATCGCTGATAGCCCTTCTTGAGCCGTTTGACTATCGCTTGTTCTTCAGGCGTAGTAGCCAATCGACTTACTTCAGTCATCCATCGATCTGTTAACATCAGCAGGCTAGCTAAATTCCCATCCTCGTGTGTTTCATCTAACTGGCTTCGATAGACAACGGTGCGAATTTCTCTCAAGCTTATTTCTAACTCCTCTGCCGCGCGTACGCTTGCTGCATTGAGTTCTAGAGCGCGCGACAAATCATCGTAGAGCTGCCTGACATACCAGGCGCCACCGACACCCAAGAGAAGGAGAAGCCCGCTGATCGCATAGAGTGGCCACGGAATCTCACGGACCAGCAGACGCCTCAACATGCGCTCTCCTACACCACTCTAGCCGACTATTTAAAGGGCTGAGGATGTCATAGTCGATGAGGTGAGTCAACCGTAGCTGGACTGCTCTTGGGCAGGAATAGCGGAAGCTTAATGGCAAACGTCGACCCCTTGCCCGGTGCGCTGCTAAGCTCAACTTTGCCCCCGTGGGCTTCGACGATCTTCTTGGCGACCGATAGCCCGAGACCTACCCCAGGGATGGTTTGCTTGGTAGCTTTGGTCCGGCGGAAGGGTTCGAAAATTTTATGTTGATCTTCAGCATCAATGCCGATCCCTTGATCCTGGATCGTAACCCTAGCAAAACCCTCTTCTTTACGAATAGCTACCTTGATAGTCCCGCCATGCGGAGAATACTTGATCGCATTGCTCATCAGATTGTGCATGACTTGATTGATCCTCAAAGGGTCGCAGTCACAGGTCATAGGTCCTTCAGCGACAAAGGAAATTTGATGTATTTTTGAGGATGATTCATGCAGGGATACCGCCTCCTTCACAATATCGCGAACGTCATAAGGGGATTTTTTGAGCTCGAGATGTCCAGCTTCGACGCGACTGGATTCCAAAAGATCTCCGACCATCCTATCGAGCAGGCTAACCTGGTTTGAGATGATGCTGAGGATACGCTTTCGATCAGAGGTTGGCATTTCATCCATGTTCAGGATTTCTGCTGAAAGCTTGATCGCGCCCAAAGGGTTTCTTAGATCATGCGCAACGCCGGCTAGGAAGCGCAGCTGATTGGATTTTTGCTCACCCAGGCGCTGGACCATATCGCGGAAAGCCCCACTCATCAATTGGATTTCCTGAACACCCTCCTTGATTTCGGCTATTTCGAAATCCTTGCCGTTGAAGGCGGTGAGACTGGCATGCAAGTTCCTTATCGGCTTGTATATCCAGTTACGGAAAAAATACCACATGGTCGGGAAGGTCAGCATACAAATCACGACATAGAATATTCCGAGGGCATTGGCTATTCGATTCTCATTTTCGGCGCGCGTTTCCAGCTCGCCAGCTTGTCGCATGTTGATGGAGGTGAGGCCTTTGGCTTCCTCAGCTGCGGACTCCAGAGACTGACCAACGAGCATGTAAGCGTCGAGCGGAAGCGTCTCGCTGAGATCGAGTTCTTCGATCGTCACAAAGTAGTTTTTGACCTTGCCACGTAGGCGCTCGACCAATTCCTTTTCGTTATGACCTGCTTGTATATGGCGATTCGCCTCGTCGAGCCAAAGGCTAATTTCCTCGATCCTCGCCTGCTGCGCTTGCAGATGAATGGCATCCTTAGTCATGCGGTAGAGGAACCATTCTTTGCTATGGCCAAGTAAGCTGATGCGAATTTCTTCGGCGGCCCGCACGCTCTCAATGGTTTGTCCAATGTGGGCACTGGTTTTTTTTAGGCTAGATGCGATGAAAATAAGCGAGAGTGCTGAGGTTAGGAGAGTTATAAAATGTATTGACGACAAGACATTGAGGACTTGCTTTAGTTTCATTTCTCTCTCTCGGCAATAGGAAACGGTGTCGAATTCTAGCTCCTCTAATGTGATGGAACAATAAGAAGGGCAGCAACATGCTGCCCTCTGCTTGCAAGGAAAGCTTAGCTCTCCCGATCTATTTCAAAAAAATTAAAGGCCTTCAGCTAAGCGAAGATGTTCGCGAATGACGGGCTCATTGAGGTAAGCCAGAGCACGGACACGGAGGTCCGATATTTCAGACTCGGCTCTAATAACAAGATTGAGGGTGTTTTGGTGTCCTTGGACAGCCATAGGAGCTAAGGTCGCACGGAAATCGATATCACCGGTACTTTCCAGAACGTCAAAGCTGTTATTCAAGTCCTGCTGGAGGATAGCGACATTGCTTAAAAACGCGGGGGTATCGAGACTAACACCCTTTTCTTTAGCCGCAGCCTTTACCAGGTCGTCGGCGAGTGAGTGATCACGCACCATAGCTTGACCATAGCGCAGGAGCTTTTCATCCTGGCCAGCCCTTTGTATGATGAGACTTCCCATCTTGATTTCTGCCTGATTGGTGACATGCAAGAGTTGTAGGAACTCGACGCTGCTAAGGTCCTGAGCTTCACGGGTTGTATCAGAAAAAGCAACAGTATCAGAATTTACTGCTGATGCCTGAGTGGCGAAGATAGGTAGAAGCAAACCGAGAGCGCAGCTTAGATAAGTTTTTGATACGAACATAGTATTTCCCTTTTTTAAGACATTCCTTTCATGGTTCTAATTGAATTTAGGACCAGAGGGAATCGGTTTGATCCCTCATGCGTCTCAGCTGCTTACTTTACAAGATCGGCACGTTTAAAAGTGGATTTGAGAGGTACAGATGCTGTCGAACCATTGAAACGTTCTTCGAGAGACTCCGTCGCCTGGTTGAGAAGCTCAGCGGTATCGTGGAAAGTATCGCCCTTTCGCAGGTAAGTCCGATGAGTGAAATCGCCATTCTGCAAAGCATCGATATGCTTTTCAAACGCGACTATTGGACCAACCAGTCTATGCGTGTACCAGATAGAAAGCACCACCATCGAAGCTACGTAGCAAGCGACAATCAGATAAATGAAGAACTGAATGGACGCGAGGTTCTGCCTCAGCATTGACTCAATAGTCGCCTCAGCTCGCGTGAGATGCATGGTGTAATCGATAAATCTGGCCATGTTCACATAAATTACAAAACTTAAGAAGACTCCGAAAGCAAGGGATACAGTAATACAGTAGATACCAAGCTTAGTCTGAACCAGAGGACGAATCAAAAAATTGGAAAGTTTGCGTTTGATTGGCTTTTCTTCCATAGCTTCCATCCTTAAGAACCGCTGAGGGCAAATTGAAAACTAAGTTCGCCGATCAAGCTGGGGCCTACTGGAAAATCCAATCCCATAAGCTTGTACATCATGCATTCGAGAAACACGCTGTCGTTTATGTCGCTTTGTTTCATTTTGAGGGATTTGATGCTTTTTGTAACTGATGAATATACGAAAGTATAGCTGAGCTGACCTTGGGCGTTCGGCTCTCGCTCCAGGTGATCGAGGTAGCAGCTGCGAATGTCGGGATCGTTCGCCTCTAGAGTCTTAGCCATCGCCGGTGCGAAGCTGTTCTGGCGAAATAGGTTCAGTTTGTAGACCATACTGATAGTACGTGAGCTCCGGAACACCTGACGCAGTTCCTGCTGATCTTGCCCGGCCTTGGTTTTAGCGTTGCTGCCCTTTAAATTCAGGAGGATGCGTCCATCGGCACCATCGATGACAGCTGCGAAGCTGCCTTGGGATTTTTCAGGACGAAACACATTCTTGCCTCGCTTGGCGAGAACTTTTAAGAGGCCTTTTTGCATTTGAACTAAATACCAGACTCCAAAATGGGCTAGGTTTTGGCCGCTAATTTTGAAGCTGTGGCGATAGGGTCCTTGCCACTGCAAGACGTGTCCTTGGGGATCCGTGAGACTAACACGCATGAGATCATATTCATCTTCTTTCAATTTCCAGACTTTAGCCGGATGGTCCTTAAGATCTTGGGTATCGGTCTGAAATTGATAAAGAAGTTGGCGTTTGCGCCCCAGCAAAGTGAAGGTAAAGCTCCCGGGACGAAAGCGGGCTGAGCTATCGGCTATGACGCCTTGCAGATAAAAAGCCCCTTCGTCGGCCTCCAAAAGCTCGCCGTTCCATACTTTCGGCACCAGAGTCCGGAGTTCGCTAGCCGAAAGCCTGGGATAGTAGAATCCAAGGAAAAGGATCAATAAAAAGCCAAAGCTATAGGCACCGCAAACTGGCAAAACGAGGCCCTCCGCCCATGAGACGAGATCCTCTGAGTATATCAGATCTTGTCTAGCATGGGACTCCACGGCAGAGGACGGAGAGAAGTCTCCTCCACCAGCGACACGTCATCGACCAGGATCACAGCGTGCTTGAGATCGAGCCGGATGCCTATTTCGGTACCGACGGCATGAACCTCGTGATGGCTAGAAGTAAAGCAGTGGATTTCACAGCCACTCTTGAGGCCGAGATGATAAACCCTATACATGCCGCGAAAGGCGACGCGTCGCACTAGGGCTCGCATACTAGCGCTATCGTCATGGACGATATCGTCAGGCCGCAGAAGGACGACGACCTTGTTGCCATGCAGAGGCTTGATGTCGTCCGTGCAAACCAGTTCTCCTAGCTCTGAGATGAGACAGCCTTGATCGTTCACTTCCGCGGGCAGGAAAGCCCCCATCCCCAAAAACTCAGCCACCGTCCGCGTTTTCGGTCGGTGGTAGAGATCGTAAGCCGAACCCCACTGAATGATTTGTCCCTGGGACATCACGCCGATTTCATCGGCCATATCGAAAGCTTCGTCTTGATTGTGAGTCACTATAAGAGCCGTTACCCCAAAATACTGCAGCAGAACCTTGAGCTCGTGCTTCATGCGATCCCGAAGCGCTGGATCGAGATTGGAAAAGGGTTCGTCGAGCAGCAGAAGCTCAGGTTCAGGTGCTAAAGCTCGGGCGAGGGCTACGCGCTGTTGCTGGCCTCCCGATAATTCGCCAGGATAACGGTCACGGTAGGCTTCAAGTGCAACCGAGTGCAGGAGGTTCTGTACCTTCAGCTTGCGCTGGGCTTCGGGTAGTTGACGAATACCGAAGCCGATATTCTGAGCGACAGTCATATGGGGGAACAGCGCATAATCTTGGAAAACCACTCCGACCCGGCGTTGTTCCGGCGGAATAAAATTCTCAGGGCTGCTGACGCAGCGCTGATTGAGAGTAATACTCCCCCGCTTGAGGACTTCGAATCCGGCCACACAGCGCAGCAACGTGGTCTTCCCACAGCCGCTAGGTCCGAGCAGACAGGCGATCATACCGTCTTTGAGTTCGAGGCTGACGCCGCGCAGAGTGCTCTTGTCGCCGTATTGATGCTCGACGTCTTCTATCTTCAATACAACGCGGGGCATTAGTTTAGTTTCCTTTCCGACTGAATAAGAACAAAGGCAAGATACCGATTCCAACTAGGAGGAGAGCCGGCACAGATGCCCGCTGCCACTCCCCTTCGCTTATAAAGCTGTAGATGCGAACCGACAGGGTGTCCCATCCGAAGGGTCGCGTCATGAGGGTCAGCGGCATTTCCTTAATTACATCGACAAAAACCAGGAGAAAACCTGAGGCGAAGCTAGTTCGTAGCAGCGGCCAATGAACGAGGCGAAACTGGCTCCAGCCATAGGTTCCGAAGAGAGTCGCCGATTCATCGAGCCGCGACGACACTCGTTCGCTGCCAGCGTCGAGCGAGGATCCTGCGACAGCTAAAAAACGCACACTGAGCGCCACTACCATGCTGAAAACTGTACCGGTGAGGATGAGACCACCCTTGTAAGCGAAGAATCTCTCCAGAATATCGACGAGCCAATGATCGAGGTGGACCAGAGGCAAGAAAACCCCAATCGCCAAAACAGCCCCGGGGATACCGTAACCGAGGTAGGACAGCTGCTTGCTCCGCTCCAATTTATTGATGGGAAAATAGCGTTTTGCCAGCACCACTATCCCAGCCGCTAGACTCGTGACCGTCGCCGTGAGAAGGCCGAGCAAAATCGATCGCCAAATTGCCGATAGATTGTCGGCATCGAGGAACTGCGAGGAATATTGCTTCGCCCAGATGACGAGCTGAGTCGCCGGCACTGCGAAAGCTGCTAGGAAGATGCCCCAGGCGAAAAGCGAGGCCAGGATCATGGGTGTTCCTCGCAGCAGGAGCCTCTGCATTTTACGCGTCGGATCTTGGGTCGTATAAGCTCGCCTCTGGCGAGAACGCTGTTCGAGGAAATAGATAAAAAATGCGATCAGAACCAGAAAAGTCGAAAGCTGCGCCGCAGTTTCAGGCGAAAAGAATCCGTACCAAACTTTATAAATAGCGGTCGTGAATGTGTTGACGCCGACTATCGTTACCGTACCGAAGTCGTTCAAGACCTCCAGGGCGACCAGACAAAGCCCACCGGCTATCCAGGGCCGGGCGAAAGCCAACGCCAGTCGCTTAAAAACATAGCGAGGGCTCGCTCCTAGTGAACGGGCAGCTTCCCATGTGCTTCGTCCCTGAGAACTGAAGGCATCGTAGCTCAGTACGTACACATAAGGATAAAGCGAGAGGGCGAGCAGGACGATGCCCCCGGGGAGGGAACGGATTTCGGGGATAAAGGCATCTGTGCC
>JBGSTX010000072.1:0-14612 GCA_041736305.1 Oligoflexus sp.
GTGCCCACGACCTCGTGTCGCGTGAAAACGGTGCGGGGCTTTTCGAGTCGCTACGAAAGACGAGCAAGTTCCGATGCTCATACCGGCGTTATTGACGAGAAGATCGAGCCGACCGAAAGCGTCTTTGACGTTCTTCGTCAGTTCTTTGCACTGTTCTTCTTGGGCTAGATCGGCATGAAAAATCTTTGAGCCAGGCAGAGCTTCGGCAAGGAGGCGCGCCTCTTGCTCTTGGGAACGGTAATGAATTGCAACGAGAAATCCCTGCTCGGCGAGGGCGTGGGCACACGCTCGACCGATACCGCGCGAAGCGCCGGTGACAAGGGCTACCTTCTGTTCCATACGTCGTCCTTAATCTATAAAACGCTGTGAATCGATCCCCTTTAGAACTCTGAGTCCTATCATTTTTCCTGGGGAGCGACAATAAGCTAAACTTATGACGTATGTCACATAGGCTGGTTAGGATCTTTGCTGATTTCTCAAGAGGCGGATTTATCGAGATTAAGCTGGGCGCTGGGATCGTTCTGCGGGGCATCGACCCGATTGGCTCCCAAAGCTTTGGCTCGTTGGATTCCCAGTTCGGCTATGCGCAGCATATCATTGGGACTGGCTAGGTTTTTTCGCGGTCCACTATAATGAGCGACTCCGACTGAGGCGCTCAGCTGCAGACCTTGATTTTTGCCCTCAAAGACCGCGACTTCAACCTTTCGTCGCATACGTTCGGCGACTCTCAGAGCGCCATTAATGTCAGTTTCAGGTAGCGCCAGCATGAAGTCCGCGCTGCCTGAACGGGCCGCATAGTCTATCTCAAAGCGGATTCCATCACCAAGTTCTTGACCGATTTGGGTGATGATCTCCGACCCGACTGCTTCGCCGAGGCGTTCGCTTAGTGCAGCAAAGCCATCGATTTCAATCAGAATAAGCGAGAGGTTTTTCAAATAACGCTCTGCTCTCTTGAATTCGTTTCGTAGCTGTCTAGCCATGAAACGCATGTTGTAGAGGCCAGTGAGTTCATCAGTGAGCGAGAGCTTCTTCAAGCGCTCACTGACTCGGCCAAGTTTTTGATTGGTTTCGAGAAGCTCGAGCATGGTCGCACGGATGCGAAGGCCGGCTTTAACGAGGACGCGCAGCTGCTGAGCGGCCTGCGCACGGGTACAGACAACGTCGATGCTGGCAGCATCTTCGAGCGATTCCGCGTCCATCGAATCGGTGGTCATAAGACTTGCGACATAGGATTTGGGCTGTAGGCCTTTGCGCACAGTCTCGAGCATGGGAAGGGCAGCTGCCGCGAGACTGGGGTAATCGATGAATATAAGTTCGACCGGAGTTCCTAGCAAGGACGAGTCCATAGCCGAAGGCGAAGCCAGAAATATAAGTTCAAAACTGGCCTCTAAAGCGGCGCTATAAAGCTTCCGGTCTAGTTCGTGCTCGATCAAAAGAACGATTTTTGGCTTATTTACATTTTTCATCACGCTTACCTCTAAGGAGCTCATCGGCACGTGAGCACCCGCACATTCTTACGAGTGAAGCATAAGAATCTTACTTTAAGCGCTCAAAGCATGAACTCTTCAGCCGATTTTCCTGATGATCTGGCCCTTTTGCTGCTGGACCTGCTTTTCTAATTCATTGGCAATCAAGGTCATACCCTGGAGGATCGCGGCCGTACTATTCCAGATGCTGTCCAGATTGTTGCTGGCGTCGGGATGAAAGCCCTCGTGGGCGGCGCGATTCCGGAAATCCTGGAAGATATGGAGTTCTTTACAGAAATTGAAAAGCTGCTCCTGGTTCATCGAGTTGATCGGGAAAATGCGAGCCAAACCGTAACGGCATTCGCTTCTGGAAAAACATATGAAGAAAATGGCGAAAGCTTTTAGCCCGTCGAGTGTAAAACGCTTGCCCGGTCGGAATTGACAGATAGCACGCAGCATCTTTCTCAGTTTAAAGCGACTGAAGAAAGGAATGGTATGGATGATAGGCAAACTCTCGATATATTGCTCAAAATCATCCATAGCCGATTGAATCGGACGAGCGTAGCCGATAACATCGAGCTTTCTCTGCAGGATACCCTGGCGAATCAAATCGCTACAAGACTGCTCAAAGTTCTCGCGAAAGCAAATTTCGAGAGCTTTGTACTGCATGTCGATAGCTGGACTAAGGTCTATAGTCCCGAGCTGGCTGACTTGCTCGACCTGGAGGTGGAAGAACTGTGCTGTTCGCAGCGCTCTTTTTACTTCGCTCGAGAGCTTATCGTAACCCTTAATCTTATGCTGGAGAAGCTTATCGAGATCTGCCGTCGTAGGCGTTTTCTGAGAACTATCTACATTTACATTGGTAGTTTTGCTCGGTTCATCAATGACGAGCAGACTGGAGATAGCATCCCGCAGTTCTATCAGCAGATTGTTACTGGATAGCGTTCGATAATTGAGGTCATTGAGCGCAGAGCGAAGCTCGGCCTGCAAATGACTGACATCGAGATCCTTCAGGATCTGGCTGATCTCAAGCTGGAGGTTTGGACTGACATTGGGACGGGTGAGAAAGGCAACCAGTTCCTGCGAAGCGCGAACTGTGCCTATTCCCTGCAGCGCATAAACTAGCGAGCGTAGAACAGGCTCTTCTTGGCTGCGGATGAAATCGAGCAGCTTGAGGGCGGCTGTATCATTGCCCTTGAAGCGACCCAGAGTATCGATGAAGCAGATTTGAAAGACTGCAGGCGCCTGGCGTGCTTTGGCACTCAAAGCCTCAATTTTGTCAGGACTGGGCTTAAGCCAGGCATGGCTCAGCTGGCTCCAGAAGTCGTCGCCTTCAACATCACCGAACTTCGTATTGTGATAAGCCAGCGCGAAGAAGTTCTGTCTCTGAACTTCTTCAGGCAAAAACTCTTTCTCCCATAGACCGAGGCTGCTGCGCTCGCTGACTACTCCAGTTTCAAAAGCGGCGATCGTTTTTTCGCGTTCGCTGATAATCCGTGAGAAGACGCTGTTGCCGCCCGCTCCGGCGTTTAATAGCGCTGAATAGCGCGGCAAAAGGAGAGTGAGGAGCTCAGAGGGGTTCTCCACACTTTTCAATTTCATACGCAGATTATCGAGAATCTCATTTTGCATCGGATAGTCGAGCAGGCTGCCGACGATGTTAAAGGCAAAGGCCTGCGCCTTCGGACCTTCACATTGCAGAACTGCGACCCTGAGAATCTCCTGAGGAATGCCGGCAAAGAACTCCCAGCTCTGCTCGGCTATAGACGGCAGTTCCTTTCTGGATAGCTCATCGAACATGTACACCAGAATGTCGGCGCTGATGTGATGACGTTCCCAAAGACTTGGCCAGTTGTCGCTGATCACCTGTCCATCGGGACTTTGCTTTGACTTCACGCCGATGAAATCATTGATCGCCTTGATTTCGCGGATCCAGCGATTGCCTTCTTTATGAGCATTGAGAAACTGAGACCATATTCCGCTAAAACTCTGGTAGACTTTTTGCGATTTTACCCAAGCTGGATCACAGCTGAAGACGTAGCAGAGGAAATAGGGCAGGGTCTTATCCGCAGCCGAATTCCCTTTGGAGCTGTCCTCTATGCCCTTCTTTGCGACCTGTAGCAGTAGCTCGGAATTGACGCGAAACTGGGATGCGCGAAAGCAAAGGAGCGAGAGAAAGGTCGAGGACATGTCCTTGATGCCTTCCATCTCAGCCATATGGGAAATCAGAGGATAGCCACCACCGAACCAAGCGAGGTCGAGCAAGGTATAGCGAATGCGCTGAGGGGTGAGATCGGAAAGGCTCAGGGGCAGCGTGCGATGCCACATGATGCAGTCGGTGCGAGTCGCCCATTCCCATAGAGCGGCGGACGCCACGTTCTGGTCCCAGGTCATCAGCTGAGAGCTGAGATAGTCTTCGAAGGCTAGCTTATGCTTAGCCGAAGTAGTCTTAAGAATTGATATATGTTCGTCGGTATTCAGTTTGAGTTTCAAAAGGTCAGAGCTAAGGGAAATTGGTAAGCTGACCTGAGAATCACGCATCTTTTGCAAAATCGACAAACGGACATCGGAATTGGCTTCAGCGAGATAGGCTTCGATTAGAGGTAGTTCCAAAGTTTGACCCTCCCGGATCCTTTGCCGTTGCCGCCGGCTCGTGCTCTTGGCTGTACAGGTAATAATTAAATATCCTATCATAAATGCCACTGCAGATGTAGATCGCTTGCATAGGGGAGAGTTCGTGCTGAGTAAGAGAATCTGTCTTGGCTTTTTCGCTGCACTCGGCGTCATATCATATTTCCCTCTAAGCAGCAGCCAAGCTAAAGCTGGCGGGTCGAACCCTCTGCGCCTCAAAGATAGCCGACACTTCCAGATATCTATCGAACCTGGGCTCCATGCTGTTTTTCGTCGTGAGAAGGTAGTCCTGACCAGCCCCGAAGAAGGCTCTTTTTACATTCAAT
Source organism: Oligoflexus sp. (assembly GCA_041736305.1). Taxonomy (GTDB): domain Bacteria; phylum Bdellovibrionota_B; class Oligoflexia; order Oligoflexales; family Oligoflexaceae; genus Oligoflexus. The sequence continues at coordinate 4,424 of JBGSTX010000072.1, forward strand.
CGACCTACAATGAGACGGCGAGGGAAGTTGATCTCGGTTTTGGATCTTTGCACAATCCGCTCGATGGTAGTGAACGAAGTCCATTAGCTACGGATGCTAAAGAGCGGCGCCTGCGGGGCATTCTACCTCTTGATGGCTATCTATTCTTCCTCGACTCCCTGCGCCGTCAGCTACTGATTTGGAATGAAGCTACGAAAGAGTGGCATTTGCCGGCAGACATCGTCTTCGATCAGGTGCGCCCGCCTGCAGATCGAGGTGGCGAGGCGCCCGAGAGTGAAATCAGAAAAGTGAGGCAGCGCCTCCAAAGAGAGTATCGAGCCAAGGTGAGCGATCGCGACCTCTTGATCGGATTCACTCGCATTCCCTGGCTGGATAAAGAAAAAAGCCAGTTTCTCCTGCTTCTACGACTCGCTCATAGCCCCCTGCTTACCGTGCATTGCGAGGGCCGACACTATGGGCGTTGTATGGCGCAACGAAGCTGCTTTCTTGCAGGACTAGGAGCCGATGAGCTCGAGTCTGTTAGGGGCATCGCCACGGTCCCGGGTCGCAAAGAAATCTGGCTAGCCATGCCGCGTAAGAACAAGATCCTTCGTCTTTCGGCCAGCAGTTGCCTCAGTATCCGTCCCATAGGGAGCATAGCCTTGGCTCCAGATCTGAGGGATTTGAGTAATATGAATTTTGACGAGCAGGGGAACCTTTGGGTGACGCTGGCTAAAGCCAACCCCGACCTCAATGGCTCGCTCTTTCGCTGGGATGCAGCAACGCTAGAACAGCTTAAACCTTAAAAATTGGCCCCGATATTGAGACCAATGACGGCGCCTTTCAGCTGGCGATAGCTGCTATTGCCACGAGGGTGATCGCAAGAGCTGCGATTATTGAGGCAGCGACGCCACGGCCAGCCGAACGAGAGATTCACTGAGCCTAGAGGAGTCAAATAATTGAAGGCTAGGCCGTAGGATAGATAGTTTTTAGTCCAAAGATACGAGGGATGAGAGGCGATGAGTTCAAATGGATAGGGTTCGTTGTCATAGAATTCAGGTGGAATCTGACCTTCGCGTTCGATCTTGCTGAATTCCCCACGAATCAGCTGCTCTTCGCGCGAGGTAAAAAAGCTGTTTCCGCTATCGAAAAAGGTGGTCATCGCCAGGGTATCGGTAATGAGCTGATAACGCACTTCAATTCGTTCTATGCTACGCTGCGATCCGCCGTCGAAAATCTCCGTCTTATCGCCAGTGACGAATACAGGCCCGAGCGAATTCTCTCGAAATCCTCGGTTGGTCTCCGCTCCTCCAGAAGGCAGGCGTTCGGTGCTGGGGAGTATGTTGGGATTATCTCGACGTTCGATGTTCATATAAGAAGTAAAATTGAAACCTGCAGCAATAACCACGTTCGGCCAGAGCTGCTTATAAGCTGTGTAACTGAGGCCCCAACGCGTATAGCGAAGTCCACCCCCAAAAACAAATCCTGCATAGCTGAGCTCGGTTGCCAGTCGATAACCGGTCGTGGGCCAAGCAATGCTGTTACGGCCGTCACTCGAGTGCCGCAAACCGATTTCGCGAATCTGCAGGTTGCCCGTTTCCATCAGCGTGGCTTCTCGAACATCGCCCTCGGCTTCTTCACGCGTCTCTTTATAGAGAGTAAAAACTTCAATATTGGTGCGGGGAAGGAAACCTCGAATCCTATGCGATGCTATGGCTTCAGCTGAACGACTGATCTCCCAGCTCTGTTCTTGAGCGGTGGCTTTGTGATTGAAGGTGAGAGTCCCATCGACGGGATAACCGAAAAGATAGGGTTCGAGGTAGCCGATCCCTGCGTAGCGGCCCAGGATCGTCTTGCTCCCGAGTGGACTCTGGTCTTTTTCCTGATTGAGCAAGCCTTTGCTAAATATCTTGCGGCCGGTCCCGGAGATATTATTGTACGAGCTCTCTACAGAAAACCGTAGGCCTTCCACTAGGCTCCATCCAGGACCAAAACTTACGGTGCCGGAGCGAGCTTCACGTATCAATACTGTATAGGAAATGGTCTCGGCTCGCTCGCTCAGAGCCTCTGCGGAACTAATACTAACAGAGCTGAAGAGACCGAGGTCGATGAGAGCCTGGCGACTTTCTTCGATCTTGTCTGGATCAAACCAGTCCCCCTCTTTGAAGCGCAGCTCGCGCTCGACTATATCAGGGTAGGTCTTGACCAGACCCTTGATGTAAATTTCACCAAATCGACTTCTCTTACCCTCGTTGACGCTTATCATGACCTTTGTTTCTATGTCGCGAAACTGTCGATTCTGCAAAAGTTCAATATTCATCTGCACATTGAGGAAACCAGATTTTCGATAGATATTGCGCACGAGCTTTTCGAATTCTATCAGTTGCTGCCAAGCAACGGGTTGGCCCTTTTCGCTAGGAAAAAGCTCGGCGATCTTTGAAGTCGCTAGCGCCTTATTGCCGACGATAATGAGTTCTTGGAAGATCCGCCGTTTGCCTTCCCGTACGACAAAGATAACTTTGACTTCGCCGCTCGCAGGATTCTTGATCACCCTTGGTTCGAATATCCGGGCGTCCCAGAAACCCTCCTGCTTATAGTAGGACAGGAGAGAGTCTCGGGCTTGGCGCACAAGGTCCTGTGAGAAAATCGGCGTACTGCTAAAACTCGGATAGAGATCCATGGCTTCTAAGGCATCCGCCTCAGGCAGTGCAGCTAAGCCTTCGAACTGCACCTCACTGATGCGATATTCGGTGCCGGGCTTCACTTCAAAAATATATTCGATGGTATCGGAGTCGGGGTTGGTGGCTTTGGGAGAGCTCACTTCAACGTCGTCGTAGCCCTGGACCTTATACTGGCGCACGAGCTCAGAAGCCATTGCATCCGGATCGCTGATGGTCGGATCGAGAGAATTGAGAGCATCACCAAAAACGAGCGCGATCAGGCCAGGGGTGCGAATGGGAGAGATGACGCGCGATCGTATTTTCTTGCCTAGGCTCCCCTTGATTCGCAGGACAGCGGTGTTGGAGCTAGGGTCGAAGACTATCTCGGGACTTTGAATCCGCTGCTGATTGTATCCTTGCGCAATCAAATCGGCTTCGAGCTCAGCGGTACGAATTTTAATCTCGTCGATGGCGCAGAGCATCCCTTTCTCGAAAGGATTTTTGAATTGGGCGGGCAGTCGAAAGCTAAAGTCGGTTTTCGAGACGGTACAGGGATAGTCTTCATCGACGGTGAGAAGATAGACGGCATAGGATTCTTCGATCCGTTTTTCTAGCTTCGCCTTCGCCAGAAAATAAGCACCATTCTTGAGCGTGCTGTTAAGCTCGGAGAGAACCTGCTGACGCAATTCTGACGAATCAGTTTGCCCTATAAATTTGCTGACCTTGCCCTCAATCTCTTGCCGCAGCTTACGTGTCAAAGTCGCCACTTCAATGCGGGAAATGCTGGCAGCTGGTGTGAGGGTGATGGAAATTGGACCGTCACCTTCCTGATAGGCTTCGACTTTTGCCATAGGCTGCTGCTGGCCAATGGCACGAATGAGAGCACTCAGATCATCGGGCCGAGCAACGTCAGGAAATCGCTGTTGCAATTCTTCTAGTCCGAGCTTGATTTGATCCGCAGCTCTCCTATCGGAAAGCTGCCAGGACAGGGCCTGTGCTGATCGGGGTATGAGCACAAAAGTCAAGGCGATGAACAGCCGGCTCAAAGTGAAAGCCATCTTTGCCCGCGTAGCTGTCCCATTTTTGTAGGAGCTTCTGCTCATCTTCGTCACATCTGTAGAGTGAATGAGAGAATCAGCTTAACCTAGTCGAAGCCAAAGCGAAATTTTAAATCAAAACCTGTGTCTTTAGGAAGCGGGCTTTCTATGGTCTCTTCCTTGTTGGCTTTGCTATCGAGACTTCCCGAAAAGGTAATTCCCTCGTGGATGGGGTATTCGAAAGATAGCTTGGCATTGGAATCATCGTCAAGCTGGACGACAGCATTGGCCATGTTCCAGACGTTGAAAGGGACGTTAAGGCGGGTTACGGGTCGCTGCTCCGACTCGGAGAGATAGGAATCGATATAAACTTCACGAATAAACGTCTGGCCCGAGAGGTCGACGAGCTTTTCAAGCGGTTCTTCGGCAAAGACCAGGAAGTTGCTAAAAATTTCGTTTACCGAGGCCTTTTCAGCCGTTTTGTTGGCCTGCTCGGGTATCTTTCCGGTCGTAATGAGAAGGACTATATCGAGGCTGCTTATCGCCGAGCCGTCGTCTCGGATCGCTGGATCGCTGGTGAGCGTTACGCGAGGATTAGAAAGACTGCCATTGACGCTAACCTGAACCTGGTAGGGATTGACCGTCGTCTCGCCGACGATGTCTAGGCGCGGATTAGGCGGTGAGACCGGTTCATCAAAGGAAATTACCGCTTGACTGATTCTAAAGAGCCGACGGTAATTAAAAGTTCCGCGATCAGCAATAACTTGCCCAAGAAGAAGCGGCTGCTGCTCGGTTCCTCGGACTCTGAGGTTGGCGGAGAGCACGGCCTCGAGACTCTTGCTCTTGATACTGATTGATTTATCCGCCGTGACAGCGACGTCCAGATTGAATAGGGGGCTTGCCTCAATTGCAGATGACTTATTGACGCTAGCCGTGAGCTTACTTTCATAGAGAGACGAAACGAGTTCTCTTCTCAAATCGAAGTTCCCTATGGACGAGAAGCGATCGACTTTAAGGTTTCCAGCAAGGTGGAAAGGTACCGAATTGCCGCTCAGGGCCAAGTCTCCACTCAAGACTGTATCCGCAGTTTTGAGGACTGGTATACTGATGCGATTGAATTCGATTCTATCGAGCTGAACCATAAGACGAGTAAGTTCCTGTTGGTCACCCCCAAAACCGACCACTCCTGTTGCGCTGATAGTTCCTTCGCGGCCTTTGTTGGCTCGAAACCTATGCACGATAACGCGATCCGTTTTCGCCTCGACGTCGAGTGAGATACCGGTGAAGGCGGGCCCATAGTCAAGAAATCCTAGCGTGAGAGGCGTCCACTCTTTCATGTTGAAGGGATCGAGCTTGCGTTCGCGAACCCGCAGCGAAATATCCGGCTTTGCGATGGAACCCCGCAGGTAGCCTTCCACCATAAGCTCGCCGCGGGCCGTCTCGAGCAAGGGCGTGAAGCTTTTGAGTATATCGAGCTTCAATGATCCCTGCAGCTTGATGTCCAGATGTTCGGGTAAACGGTTTTCGCCTGCAGTGATTTCAAAGTTGAAGAACTCTCCTTGGAGTTTGAGTGGTTTTTTTTCAGCCAAACGCCAGTTCTGTGGGCTGATCTGAATGCGAATGGGCTGGTCGCTATTGAGTTCGAGATTGCTGGTCCGATTTCCGAGGTTGCGAAAGAGCTTAGATTGCAGTCGACTCAAAACGAGCTCACCTTTTGATTCCCAAAATTTCTTGAGCTGTCCCTTCATCGTCCATTCAGCACTCAGATAAGCGAAGTTGCGTGGGTCTTCTGCAAATAGAGGGCCGAGCAGAGCGCGGATATCGAGCTGATTGAGATAGAGGTACCAGTCGAACGGCAGGTCTTTTTTCCCAAAATCAATATTGAGTCGCCCAGCCAGGGCATTTCCGGAGTGCCGCAGCTCAGGAATATGGAGCTCATAACCATCGATGAAGCCTGAGACTGAGATCGATGAAATTGGGATTCCCCAGGCAAAAGGCTGCTCTAGAGACGCTTCAATCTTACCTTGTAGGCGATCGATAGGTCCTTCGAGCTCCGATTCTAGCCGGATTTCGCCGCTGATACGCTGGTCTCTGAAAAAATTACCGACAAAAGGCAAAACTCGCAGATGATTGACGCCACCTGTTGTATTGGTTCGATACTCGCCACTTATCTTGTCGATAGTCTTAACACTCAAATGAACCTTATCTTCAGGGCCAATGCCGAGCTGATGCAGAATATGCCGTGCCGGGACCCGGCTATCTTTATGTTCGACCCTCGCTTCTAAACGCGCCTCAAGCTGATCCAGACGGAAATAGGCGTCTTCAAGTTTCCAGCTCTGTCCCTCACTTAGCAGACTTCCCGAGTTCTCGTGAAAGAGCGTCTCTTCGCCGTGTCGCAGATTTTGGACGACGTATTGGGCATGACCTCGATAGCGAAAGGGTTGGAGCAGGGGCCCTTCCAGATGGCCTGTGAGCGATTGGATAGCAAACGAAAGCCCATCCGCCCCAAACATTGACTGTAAACCTGCATGAAAAAATTCAGAGGACACTTTGTCGGCACCGACATCGGCCTCAAACAGATAGGGTGGTTTGATATTAATTTTTACATCGTTGAGATCAAGGCGCCCTGCGTTTCCTTCGAGGAGGGTAAAGCTCGGAATGATGAGTTCATCTCGATCGACCAGATAGCGGAACTTAGCGTCGATTTGCTGAGCCGCAAAACCACCGAAATTAAAGCCCTTCGAGTGGCCTTCTCCAGCGATCACAATTTTATTGTAAGGACCTTTGATGGAAACCCGGGCCTGCAGGATTCCGCTAGCTGGAAATTTTGTGAAATGATTCAGTAGCCCGCCTTCAAGTCGCGGCGATTGAATGCTGATATCGAGACCCTCCGCTTCATCAAAGCGAAAATCTCCCATTAAATTCACAGGTGAACTCAGTTCGCGATCGCCCAGCACATTTTTGCAGTCACCTTCGGCTTTATTGATGTGCAGGCCTTCGCTCTTAATGATCAACTCAGTGTCCAAGAGGCAGCTCGGTGGCTTTTGATAGCGATCCGGAAGCTCCGCTACCAAGGGAAAGGTTAAATCTTTGAAGTCGGCTAGGCCCTGGATGCGGATTTCAAATGGCTTGGCCTGCCCCTTGAGGCTGATGCTATCGGCTACGAGCTGGGCTTCCACAGCAGTAAAATCGTCGACTTTGACCACTGATAGGAGCTGCTTTAGGCTGAGGCGCACAGGTATGATGTCGTATTCGAAGGGTACCTGACTAGAAAAGCCTATGAATCCATGCCCGCGTGCGAGCAGCTGGGTGCCCTTGTAAACTTTGGCATTATCAAAATTCATGCCTTTTTCATTGATGCTGAATGCAAGCTGCGAATCAAGAAGCTTGAAACCGTCTAGAGTAGCATTCTGTGAAGTACTTTGACCTTCGATTTTAAATGATGGCTTTCGCTGATCGAGCGGCAGATGGACCAGAACATCCGCATTGCCAATGATGTCGCCACCGGTCTGATCGACACTCAGGAAGCGACCGAGAATGCCGATATCAGCGCGATGAACTTTATGTTGGAAGCGAAGAAACAAACCCTTGAGTCGCCGGGTCAAGGGCGAAAGCCTAGGGCCATTTACACTTTCGCTTTCATAGTCAAGCGTCATCTGGCTGTCGATGCTGAGATCTGCTGATCTCATCTCCAAATACTCAGATTCGAGTTTCTCGCCTTTCTGACGAAGCCGCGTCTTGAGCTCGAGGCTTCTGATGAGATGATTTCCCTCCAGACTCAGATCGAACTGCCGCACAGCAGCATCAAGCTTAACGTCTTCAAATCCGTTGTAAGTGATTTGCATATCAAAACCGGCTATCTCCGCGACCAAGAGACTTGGATCTGTAGATTTTTCCGCAGGCAAGTGAACTTTGAGCGAAGCATTGGTCCAACTCAGCTGACGAAATGGCAGATCACGGCTGAGCGGCCAGGAAGGGAGCTCGCTCTTCTTCTGCAGTTCGGGAAATTTTTCGACTCTAATCAAATCGGCTAAGGGAGGCAGCGGAAGTTCAAGCTGCGGGCCATTGACTTCTATTTCCAAAATTTCCTTTTTGCTTAGGAATAATGCCCAAATAGACAGACGAATCTGCACATGCTTGGCCTGGAAGAGAGGAGCAGCGACTTCGAAACCTTTGCGCCGCAATTCGATTCCATAGATGTCGAGGCTGAGCGGAATAAGACGGCCGTTGATCGCCTCGAATTTCACGTTCAGGTAAGTATAGTCATCGAGCTTTTTATTGATTTTTTGTTTGAGTATCTGGTTGAAAAAGGGATTGTCGATCAGCAAATTGCCGACATAAGCGGCTATGACGAGAGCCGCGACTAATATCGAAATTTTTCGAAAGACATCCAAGAGAGATCGCATTGCATCAACTATTTTAAAGGAGCGGCAGCTACTTTTTTCGAGTCCTATTGACCCGAAAATCCCAGGGCCGCGATTTCGGACAGATCCGTAGTCTACGACTGCTCGGGATCTTGACCATCGTCTGATTTATAGTAAAGAGAATTCAGATCAAGAGCCGCTCCCGAAGCTCGTGGGGCAGCGACTACGGGCGAGCGACGTCGCTGAGCAGCGCTGGCACGAGATCCATCCGCCATCAGTTCATCGCCATTTTTAATGAAGCCCAAGAACTTGAGTGCCCTAGTCATGATGTCGGGCCCTACATTGCGTTGCTCACGTAGAAAAGCTTCGACCAAACAAGTTTCAAGGACCGATTCCACAGCGGCAAAAGTCACAACTTCGTTTTGCATGAGTAGATCGAGAGCTTCCCGCTGCACCGTCTTAGGGGGAAGCCGCCATAGTGCAAGACGATGGCTGACAAAGCCAGCAAGCTCGCTGGGACTCAGAACCTGCAGCTCAGTGCAGAGTCCAAAGCGATGGCGAATGCCTTCGATCTTTTGCAAGTTTTGTATAAGAGAAGCTTGGCCGATCAGCGCACAGTTGAGACCGAAACCGATGCGAGGCGCGCTTCTTCCCAGTCCAAGCAAAGTTTCGAATGCATCAGGATCACTCAGCTTGTGCGCCTCATCGACGATGATGGTGAGGATTTTGCCATGAGTTTGCGCGCGGTGCAGTTGGCGGATGAGCTCTTTACTTTCGCCGACTTCTATTCCTAAGTAGCCCGCAAGGCTCACCATGAGCCAGTTTCCTGAATTCTCTTTTTGCATCAAGGAAAAGAGGGCTACGTCATGAGTTTTTGGATCCAAACGATGGTAGAGCCATTTTGCGAAAGTCGACTTTCCATGGCCCGCAGGGGCCGTAATTACCGACATTTGCGCCGCGCGGTTCAACGAAAATAGCAGTCGACCTGCTACCAGCTCGGTCCGTTCCTGCCAATATAACTGCTCATTCGACACTGGCTCATTCCAGGGCAGGCTTTGCCAACCCCAAAAAGCCAGAAACTCTTGGTTCTGCACTTTAGAATGCCTCTCTTTTCTCAAGGGCTTTACTTGCGTTCAGCTGGCCGTGTTGGTCCAGCGTTGCTTGAAATCATCGACGAGGAGCAGTTGGTTATCGATCGCTTCACGGAAGCGCTCAGTGTAACCCTCGGAGTAAAGACAGCGCGCGAGGAAATCCTGCGCCTGCACTCGACAATAATCTTCCCGGACCAGCTCTTCGAGCAGCTGAATACAGGGAGCCACATCATTAAGCATCAAGTGGGCTTGAATCTGATCTGAAATAAGCAGCCGTGGATTGCCGTGGTTTTTACGGGTAGCGGCTAGGATCTTAAGCGCCGTCTCAGGCATGGCGGCCCGTAAGTAGAACTCGACGGTATTGATAATTATTCCGATATTTCTTGGGTGCTCCTTGAGCGAAGCCAATAAGAGCTTCTCTACCGATTTATAATCTGTTTGCCGCATCAGGATCTGTGTCATGCAAGGCGTGACCAGGGGCAGAAGGTCAGATTCTTTTTTCAGTCCGGTCATGATTTTAGAAAAAGCTAGGAACTCTCTGGCTAAGAAATGACGGCGAGCCACATAGAGCTTTCGCATACTGCCCTGGTTCCAGCGTCGAAGCAGCCACTCGAAACCTGCAACAAAAGTCGCAGGATTTTCGGGTGAAGCAATCAATTCAGGCATCCCGAGCTCTTTGAGTAGATGCATTTCCTGGCTATGGACTGGGTCGCAGACCACTATCGTCGGTGTAAGTATCGCCAAGGGATCGACAATTTGGGCCCTCAGTATAAAACTGGCAGGAAGTTCCGGCGTATCATGGACCAAGAGGATGGTGGCTTGATTGCTGCGGAGTGCATTCATTGCCTCCGCCATTCCGCTTACCTGCACAGAAACATGCCATTGCCGCCGTTTTAGACGAATGGTAATCTCCTCGGAAAATCCTCGCGGATTCGCCGAAACCAGAACTATGTGGGGGACATCTCCTGGCCCTTGCGCTGCTTGCGTCATGTATCCCGATCCCTTGCTCTCAAAGCACAAGAAGCTCTGCAGAAATGTCGATGCTGTGCGCAGAGACC
>JBGSTX010000161.1:0-7971 GCA_041736305.1 Oligoflexus sp.
GCGGCTCGTCTCCTAGACAAAGTTAGTGAGCAGTTTGTACGCAAGCAGCACTGGCCTAAACCCCTTACACCTGTTTAACCACTTGCCGTAGAGCCCAAGACTGGAGAAGCATCCGGGGGTACCTATGTATTTGCTCCTAACGTAGCTTGGGATATGAATCCCTTGCTGAGTCGGGTCAACGTGAAGACTGCTTGGATTTCTCCTTACAAGCTCGCCCCTTTATGGGCGGGTAGTTGACACAGTGACAAAGAATTCCGCAATGCCTTTAAGGATTCGCCGCGATGGCCGAGATATGACCAGTCTCTTCCATAACCGCCAGAGCCACCTCCCGCTCTGATTGATAGCCAAGCTTCCTTAAAGCAGCCAGCAATTCATCATAGCTTATCCCCTCTTCGCGCAGCGCCCGAGGCAAAGCGCGTCCTTCGCGCACTAGAGGCGTGGGGTGACCTCTGACAAGAACGCGAAGACCCTTCCAACGTCGGCAAGCCCAAGCCAAGTTGATATGAGATAAGAAAACCGTAGCCATGAAGGTGAGTGCGTATGATTTGCCCTCTTTGAGGGTGACCTCCTGTAAGACCACCCCGAGGCTGATGAGAATAATGAGATCAAACGTTGTCGTCTGACCAGCGAAGCGTTTACCAGCTAAACGTACTATGGACACAAGTCCAAAATAGTAAGCAAGTGCCATCAGGATCTGTTCACCATAATTCTGCCATTCCACGAAACCAAGTCTCCTTCAAGGACCAGGATAGGGCTGCGAGCTCGCCGGACCTGCCCCGCCCATACCATTTAGGCTTTCTTCGATCTCAACGCTCAATTCGCTCATGACTTCCGGATCAAGAGCATCGAGGCAAGCGGGGAAAAGAACCCCCTCTTCTTCGGCCACATGTTCCTCGACCAACTTTCTCGCCTGGATGAGGAGTTCCAAGAAGAGGGGATCATCCCCCTTGAGGCCCATGAGCTCCTCTAGCAAGGGTCTGACCGCTGCATGCTCTGCATAGCTGTGAGTGACCAAATCGTCATTCACTGAGGAAACACAGGGATAAAAAATGGATTCTTCTAGCTCCATATGGAGCGATAGTCGTTCGGTCAGGTCTCTGAAGAGCCGTTCCTTTGCCTCAGGAGCCTTCGCTTTTTCAGTCTCTTCAAATAGCTGTTCCACCAATCGATGCTGGGCTTTGAGGGTTTCAATTACTTCCATGAGAAGTCTCCTCTGTGGGTGAGCAATTACTTTGCTCTTTCGCATTTTCACAAAATCAGGGAAAAAGGCAAGCTACAGAGAAAAACACTTGCGCGCTTTGTGCGCCTTGCTTACCTGGGTATTGCAATGCAGTCACCATACGCAAACACAGAGGAGTCTAGTCGATGTCGACGATCATTAAAGTGCGCGTTATCGAAAGTAACTTTCACGAAGAAGTCCTAAATGGGCGGGAAATCGAACTGAATCTCGATCACGTGCGGCTGATTCTTCATAACGAAAAGAACTCTATCCTATTTTTTCAGAATGAAGACTGTCTCAAAGTTGAGCCCCGCGTCGAGTGGCTGGAGCCCCTGAAGCCTGAGAGAGGCCGGCCCGTGCCGAACCGGCTAAATGATCATACTTTCACAGGAGAGCCTCACCCCTGAGGATTTCAATCTCTTGTACTCCCCAAAGCCCCTGCGCAAAGCTAAGACGGTAGCCCAGGGGATCAAAATTGAGACGAGAATCGATTTTATTATCTCCCTCTAACCAGTTGTAGAGAGGAAAGGATTTTTGCGGCTCAGTAGAGAGTACAACATCACCCCCGAAGCGCAGGGTTACTGCTTTGAGTAAGCCCGAATCCTCTTTGAGCAGATAAGCTTGTCTCTGAGCCTGCATGAGAAAGTAGGGTGAATCTTCGCTCGTTTCCAGGACTTTCAGCAGCCGCACATCTTCTCCAGGAACCGTTGCCAAGGGCAAGAGGAGGCTCTTGCGCACAAAGCGCCCACTTGGATCAAGCGACAACTTTGCTAGAAAGCGCGAGCCCCAACCCTGGGGCTGCTCCATAAAATATAGCCCACTTGCCTGAGAAAGTAGGGAACTGCGCACAGCTTCTAGACTGTAGATGTCGCTGAGGGTGGCTTTGTTTTCTGCAAGCTGCAGTGCATGCAGGACCCGGATAGTTTCTGGCCAGAGCTGTCTCTGGCTGAAAAATCGATCGATGACTCCACCGACTGAGGCGGATATGGGCCCCGACTGATCTTCTACGGGAATATCGAATCCAAGAAATCTATCTTCTTCAGTGATAAGCTGCTCACCTTCGATACGGACGGGACGACCAGGTATATTGATACTGCGAGTACAGTCCACCACGTTATCATGAAGAGGAGCCACGAAATGCTGGAGAAACCGTATCTGCGCATACTCTATCTCGTCGCTGCTGACGGGCAGGGCGTAACTCACGTAGTCAGCCGCATTCAGCCTCAGGAACTTAAGCTCTTTGGCTGACACGGGCAAGCAGGCTAGAGGATCAGAGACCGTTTTGATGCTGAGCTTGTCCTGGCTTGTAAAAAAGCGAACATTGCGATCTCGGGTGAGCATAATCTCGCCTGAAGCGAGCTGTCTGAGTTGGTAAAGTTCTCTTGAAGCGCCTGGAGAGATCTTCGAACGGGAATCAGAGTATGCGCCTTTTTCTTGCCAAATTAGAGTTTGAGATTTGGAACTAATCGCGATTTCACCTTGAGGACTCCAAGTGAGCCGGGCCAGTCGCAATTCTTGCAACCAGCTATCATACTCCCCTTCCGGCAAACTCAAATCGCGGCTCGTCAAGACCAGAAGACTACCATCTTGAGCTAAAAGATGTCCCTCGTAGCGACCTGCTAATACCCGAGGCAGGCGGGTCTGGGGCAGTTCGGCGTCCGCATGCAGAGGGTCAACCAGGCGAAGAGCTGTTTGAGCCTTGTTTTCTACCAGAAGCCCTTTATCGATAATTTGCACACCAAGTTTTTTATCCCCTACCTGAATTGTGGTGTAGGCGACAATATTGCGAGCAAGTTCAAGGATTGAAAGCGCTTTCACCAGCTGATTGGGCTTCGCTGTAGCACTTGATGGGCCTGGGATGGACAAGGCTAGCGAATAGGTGCTGAGCGCTCGATCGCTAAGGGTATGAACCTTTTCCAGTTCAGGATTCTCAATGATCCGCCTCAGCCATTCGCCATCGCTTGCAAGTAAAGGACCTTCGATCAAATAATCTTGAGGGCTTGTCGCATTGAGATTATAACTGATCATTTTCCCCCCGCTCTGCACACGGTCGTCGCGCGATACCGTAGTGGGAAAGATAATTGCACCTGTACCATCGAGCTTGCTCTGCACCACTATCGACTTGTCCTCGTCGTTGAGGTAAGCCCCAAGGTCTGACTCTGAGAGAGTCAGCTGGCCCAATGACTGATAACTCTGAGCAGTTGCCCCGAATAGGATTGCCTGTGGATAGCGCTGCCCCTCGGTGCCTGCTGGAGGATTTATCCAGCCTAAGGCTAAGATGAAATCCTGGCCGTTGTGTTGCAAAGGTATAGCACGCTCTATCCAACCCTCAAAAAGGGTACGCCCGAGGTAGACTAAATTATTTCCTGGATCCCTAATATCGAAGACGTCGAGTGGATCCACCTTGTTGGCTGGCACCCAGAAGACATAGAGTTTGTCGCCCACAAAGCGCACATCTTGCAGGTCGGCATGCTCACCGCTGTCATCGCCTACCGTTATAGACTGATCCGGCAGGATTTTCGCAAGGGTGCCTGTGCCTTGCTTGACAAAAACTCCTTTGAGGCCGAGTTCTGGATTACTTTGCAATTTGGCGGCATAGGCCGCTGCATCTTCCTCGGCTGGCTTCTTGAGCATTTCCCGCTCAAACCAGGCTTGCCTGAATGCAGCTTCGGCGGGATCGATGCTGGAACTTTCGCTAGTCGGCAACTTGAAGCCTTCCACTGTCACTTTCAATTGCTGCGTTCCATCATCCTTTATGAGCACTGAGTTACTTACGGCAAGCAAAGTCCCGTCTTTAATTTGCGTCGAGGAGCGCTCATCGATTTCACCTGCCATCGATGCCAGAAGCAAAGGACGAATAGCCCCCTCAGGATCTGAAATGTCTAAAACTTCGATCGTACTCTTGCGATCGACCCAGTTTAGGCGATTCTCGGCAAGGACCGAAATAAGATAGAAGCGCTCGCTTCCCCCCTCACTGGATTGAACGATGTTCATGTTTTTAAGCGCGCTGACGGGCAGGTTAAGCTGATACGCAGCTACTGGCGAGAGGCCCTGATCTAAAAATCGATAGGCGGTTACCTTTCCATCTCCACTCGGGCTTGAACCATCGGGGAAAAAGCTCCAGCGACTCGTCGCCACATAGAGCACATTGCCGACCATTCTTGAATCAGCCAAGCTCCCGTCGAGTTCAATGGATTGCATAAGCTTAGGTTTCAGAGGATCGACTACGCTGTAGACGAGCATTTTATCGATAGAACCATAAGCTGCCTGCCCATCCCAGCCACGCTCGAGAATAATGAGTTGAAGGTGCGGGGCATCGAAATACATTTCGAGAGGTTCATTACCCGTAGCCGCCGAACGGCCGAGTAGCCGTGGTGCTGCTTCTCCCTGACTGAAATCGACTACCTGCAGCCCACGGTACTGGTTGAGTATATAGATCAGCTTGGACCCAGGAACGCCGGTCTTAAAGAGGTCGGCTTCCTGAATGTCACGCTCACCATCAACTTTAGCGCTTGAGTCACCTTCAACCTCAGCCTGCTCGATGATACTAAGCTGAGGAGCTACCGTGAGAAAACTCGTCTGCCCAATGAACCTTTGCAGCTGAGATAGAGTAGAAAGCGGGTTTTGCGCTTGAGCGTCTGGAGTATCCGCGACAGACTTTAAAGCGGCCCTTTGATCAGCTTGAGGTGAGCAGGAGATGCTCCAGGATAACAAAAGAATGGCCATTAAGGGCAGGCGACTACTCCGCATAGGTATCCCCTCTGTTCGCTCTATCTTCTTTGAGGACGATCTCTCTCCTTTATGTAACACAGGCGAAGGAAGAGCCGAGAGAACGAGCCCCAAGTTTCGAAAATTATGCTTGTTTACCCTCTCCATGTATTAAACCAGCATAATAATTCGCTATTTGCATGACGTAAGAAAATAGAAGCTCAATCCCAGCCGGTGGCACCCGGTTGCCGATTTTTTTCCATGTCCTGAGTCAATAGGCGCTCGAGCGACTCTCTGGCTTCTCGTGCCTGGGAAATGATTTGCTGCTCATCGCGGTGGATTGGATAGAGTCGCTTGATCATATTCAAGTCATAAGCCTTGAAGCGCAGAGCGATGCGATGGGCTTCAAAAGTTGAAACGCCCATCACCTTGAGAGCCATCTGTCCCATGCTCAGAGCGGCACCAAAGGTTTCGCGTTCGATATTCTTCAAGCCGAGATCCAGAAGTTGATAGGTGTGCGTGCGATCCCTAGCCCTGACGACGATGGGAAGGTGTGGGTAGAGGCGCTGAACCTCCGTCACGAGCCGGTTGACGGTCTCCTGATGATCGATCGTGATGACGAGGAGCTTAGCGTCCTTGACACCGGCTGCTTCTAAGATGCCTATTTGAGAAGCATCGCCATAAAAAACCTTCAGTCCGAAACGTCGAACAAAATCGATCTGTGAAGGATTATGATCGATAACCGTGCACAGGATTTTGTGAGTTCCCAAGAGGCGCGCGATAATTTGCCCCATGCGGCCAAATCCTGCAATGATCACCGGGTGGCCTTCAGAATGAATCTCATCGTGAGGTGGTTCGCTCAACTGGAGTCGAAAAGCGACGAACTTATGGAAGAGAAACATGAGGAGGGGCGTGGTAAGCATGGACAGAGTTACAACGGCGTTGAGCAGAGCACCTTGATCAGCTGTCAACGCCGAGACTCGCACTGCTTCACCAAAGAGAACGAAGGCAAATTCTCCCCCTTGCGACAAGAGTATGGCTAGCACGATAATATTTCTTTTGTCCATTTTGAAAAAACTGGCAATTACCGCCAGGACAAGCAATTTAGCGCTTAGCAAAGTAACGAGCAAAGTAAAGAGTTCCAAGGGCCGAGCCACAAGTAGATCAAGTTTGACAGTCATACCGATCGCAAGAAAGAAAAGACCTAGGAGAAGGCCTTTAAACGGCTCAATATTAGCCTCCAATTCATGCCGGTATTCCGATTCGGCAAGAATTACTCCCGCCAGAAAAGCACCCAATGCCATCGATAGCCCAACATAGTGCATCAAGAGCGAAATGCTAAAAATGATGAAGAGAGAAAATCCAACCGAAAGCTCACGGAGCCGCGTACTGGCAATCCAGCGAAAAACTGGCCTAGCCAGATAACGACCTATCACAATAATGGCCGCAATAGCTATGATGGAGAGGATAATCTGTTGGCCTGAAGACTTATCGTTCGCAGCAAGAGGCGCTTGACCCAGCAGCGCCACGAAAATGAGCATGGGAATAACAGCCAAATCCTGCAGCAGCAGGATTGAAAAACCGTTTTGACCTGCAGGATGGGTTTTAAGTCCTTGCTCATCGATCATCTGCATAGCGATGGCTGTTGAGGACATCGAAAAACCCATAGCAACAACCAGGGCCTGCTCCCAGCTCCAGCCATATGCCAGGAGTCCTGCGAAAATTAGGCCCGTCGTCGCCAGTACCTGGGAGAGCCCTAGACCAAATATGGCTTTTTTCATACTCCAGAGGCGCCGGGGATTGAGGCCAAGACCGATGAGGAAGAGCAGCATAACGACGCCAAATTCCGCGAGATGCAGTATTTCATCAGGCTGCTTGATGAGCCCCAGTCCATCAGGCCCTATTAGAATACCAGCCCCCAGGTACCCTATCACTGAACCCATGCCCAAGCGTGAAGTCAGTGGAACTATAGCAACAGCCGCCCCAAGAACGACGACCAGAAAGATAAGAAAAGTTTCGGCCATAACGTGGCTCCTGAAATTTCTGGAGAGTGAATTGATTAGCGGCTGCTCAGTACCGTTCGGCCGTTTCTATAGTAATTCACCAGCAAGTTCCGATAGGCGCTAGCTTCGTGTGCAAGACTCGCATCACTCATCGAAAATCCTCCCTGCAAGAGCAAAGGCGTGTGATAGCGTAAACCGCAGAGAAGCGCGGTAGCTTCAAAGGGTCGCAAGAGGTCGGGAATGGTAAACCCATGATAACCACTAGGCTGATAGGCTTGCTTATCACCTCCCGTCGAGATTACGTGCAAGAAATCCTTGCCATGGAGCGCGGTACCTCCTTCACCATAGGCAAAGCCATGTTCCAGCACCACATCGAGCCATTCTTTCAGGATGGGTGGGCTACTGTACCAATAGAAAGGATGCTGAAATATCAGCAGTTGGTGCTCCTGCAAACGTTTCTGTTCGCGAGTCACATTAATGAGAAAGTCTGGGTACTCCTCATAGAGGTCTACCAACGTGAGACCTTCAAGGCCTTCAAGCGCACTAATAAGAGCACGATTAATACGCGATTGCTGGGGGCGTGGATGGGCGAAGATGAGCAAAATGGGATTTACGGAATCCATAGTAAGGGCTATCGTCCTTTCTACTCAAGTTGTTAAGGTGGCAGTGTAGATCATGGATTCCTATGTGTCGAGATAGGGATTACCTTCCAAGAAAGGTTGGAAAATATGGTACGGCGAGCTTCATGGCAGCTTAATTTTTGGCTTCTCTTAGCATTCACATTGAGCTCTCTGCATCTTTATGCAGAACCCATTAAATTCTTTCAAGGGGGTCAGCTGCAAAAAACTTTGGAATCAAAGGAATTGTCATCCACTGCCCAGACAATAGAAGTTTACGAACCCCATGAGCAGATAAACGTGCGTTACCAGGGCTATTCTACCCAAGCTGTTTTTGATAGCGTTTTCGGACCAAGCTGGCGGAGTGCAGAAGAGGTGCTTTTCACCTGTGCCGATGGATACCAGCCCAGTATTCCTGTTAAAG
>JBGSTX010000163.1:0-7876 GCA_041736305.1 Oligoflexus sp.
CGGTTACCCTTCCTAGAGTTGCAGCTGATACAGCAGCAGACCGTGTTATCCCAGGTATCGACGCCGCCCTTGGAGCGAGGAATGATGTGGTCTATTGTGGCGGACTTTTCTGTCAGTTTTTTATTGCAGTATTGGCAGATGAATTTGTCGCGTTTGAACACATTATGGCGGGAGTAAGAAACAGCGCCGGCAGCCAGTGCGAAAGATTTGATATAGCGCTTTAATTTAATAATCTGGGGGAGTACAAAGGATTGGCGGGCCGAGCGCACGAAGCGATCGTAAGCTTTGATCAGGTCCGCCTTCTCCGTCAGTATCAGAATCATCGCCTTCTGCCAGCTGACGACTCTGACGGGTTCATAGCCTGCGTTGAGCACAAGAGTCTTCATGACTTACCTCGTTTAGACACGTGGCTTTTGCCACACAGCCCTTAGGTGCGGGTCTTATTCGATCTTCTTCAAGCTTTTCGTAGATCCTCACCCCCATCATAGGGCGGTAGTTTTCCATTTGTCATCTAGAAGAGAAGCCAAAGTCTTCTCTCTAAGACCTACGCAGCCAAAGAGGATTCCCCTTTACCTAGGCCAGTGCCTGCGCTAATCTCCGCTGACTTTTCCTTCAGTCGGAGCTACTGAAACAGTGTAGCTCATCCGCAACTACGGATTCGTCGTCAACCTGAAGGTAAGCATTCAAAGAGGAGGCCGTTTAGCCTCCTCTTTTTTATTTAGCCTTCTGAGTTAGCAGCGTTGGCGTACTCTTTGCCGTTCCCAAGTATTTGCTCCTGGAAGTAGACATCGTCCTCGTCGATCTGCGTCTTCAAAGCCACCATCACCGGATAAAACTTACCGATGAAGCGCTCGGCAGCAGGCCGGAAGCTTTCATCGCGACCAGCATCCCGCAAGATCGCCTGCGAGATGGCGACGATAGCCTTCATCTCAGCTATGCGATTGGCGTTGAGCAGAGCTGGCGAGAAGTCCTCAAACCTGATCAGCTCGGGTCCTATCAGCTTCAAGAGCTTCAAGAGATCTGCCGGTTGCGAGGCCGAGAGATTGGTCTTGAGCTTGGTCTTCACGAGTTTGAGGAAAATAGACACGATAGCCTGATTGAAAGTCTGGCGCATCTTGTAGAAGCGGCGGACCAACCAGTCTTTCTCACCCAGAGCAGCGACGCGCGAGCCGAGAGTTACTTCGACGAATTCGCGTGGATGCGAAATGATGTCCTTGATCGTATCCTTGATGCACATGAGGGCTTGGATTTCCGAAGTCCCCTCATAGATGCTGATAATAAGACTTTCCCTTACCCACCACTCGGCCTTGTATTCCGAGGTGAAGCCGTAGCCGCCGTGCATCTGTACCGCCTGGCGGGCAAACTGGAAGCAGCGCTCGCCGCCCCACCACTTGACCAGCGGGGTCCATTCGCGGAGACGACGCTTGTAATAGCGGGCTTTCTTTTCGATCTCATCGAGCGTGTCGGGGTCCCACTGCTTTTCTTCAATCCGACGATCAGCCAAGGCGATCAGGGAGGCGAAGTGAGCGGCACGGTAAAGCAGACTTCTGAAGGAGCGGAGCTCGACTTCCATATCGTAGAGACGCTCAGCTATCATCTCGTGCTTGGCGATAGGCTTTCCCCAAGACTCGCGCTGGTTAGCGTAGTTCTTCGACAGACGATAGCTGGCTTCCATTACGCCGATGCCTTGGAAGGCAACCGCGAGCCGAGCTTCGTTCATCAGGTGAGACATGTAGTGGAAACCGTGACCGTCTTTACCGATGAGGTAGCCGATCGAATCTTCGAACTTCAAGGCGCAGGTGGCTGAACCGTGGAGACCTGGCTTCTCTTCGATCTTGGCGATCTCGAAGTTGCGCTTGCCGTTGATCTTGCGGGGAACCAGATAGAGGTTCAGAGAGCGCAGACCCTTGGCACCTTTTTTATTGTGGGCCAGAACCAGCGAGATCTCGCCGCAGCCGTTGCTGATAAATTGCTTATTGCCAAAGAGGCGCCAGCTGCCATCCGCTTGCGATTCGGCGTAGGTACGCATACCGGCCAAATCAGAACCGACATCAGGTTCGGTCAAGGACATCGAACCTGAAACTTCGCCTGTGGCGATCTTGGGTATCCACTCGTTCTTCATTTCATCGCTACCGAAGAGATCGATGATATTGGCTATAGAGCCATACCAGCAGACGTTCAGTGCGGTCGAAGGACAGGCGCGATAGATCTGCTCAAAAGCAGCTAGCTCTAGAGTAAGAGGGGCATTTAGGCCGCCAAATTCGCTGCGAATAGAAATGGCTTGTCCACCGATTTCGGTGAAGAGGCGGACGTTTTCCTTGATCGTCTTCGGGAAGACAACTTCGCCGTCGACCAGCTTCAGATCTTCCTTCGACACTTTGGTCGCATTGTTCTCTAAAGTGGTGCCGGTATACTCGCCGACAACTTGGAGGACGTCGATCCAGCTCTGCCGGTATTCCTCAGGGGTAGTGGCTCCGACGGCTTCTTTTTCGGCGTCAGACATCCACGCGAAAATCTCGGTCGCGCGCTTCAAGCTCAGGTGATGGCCAATGTCGGGGTTGTCACTGAAAAAGTTCTGTTTGTTTTTCATGTCCTACCTTCTCTTCTACCTCAAGTTACACGTCGCTTGCCAAGGATTAGCATTAGCTCACAAGGTAATCCCAGAACTGCCAGAAATCAATGGAACATAACAGTTTCGCCGAGGGTACACTGTGCTTAGAAAGGCACTTTGAGACCCTCAGAGACCAGAGCTTTTTGGGGAGAGCGAACAAGCGTAAGTTGCCATTTCTTAGCTCGTAGGTGCCCAGCTTCGCACGCGGCCTCCTCTCTACTTCGGCAGCTTTCGCTCCGAGTTGAATCTTTCCCAGGATAGGATCTAAGGTCGCGGACTTAGCGCCACCGTTTAGCTTCGAATAAGAGCTGGGCACCTGGCTTTACAATTGTGGGGTGCTGTCCTAAACTAGGCCATTAAGTTATTAAATTCTGCTGCTTGAGGTGGAAGTATGCTTCTGAAGCCCGATTCCCGTGCTTTTGCGTCCTCACTGGCCCGAGGTGTTTTCTTCGTCTTGCTTATTGGACTAGCTAGTTGCGGTAAAGAAGAAGATGACGAAGAACTGACCGTCCCCCTAGCCGCCACTTATGACAGCATGTGGGCTAATGTTTTCAGCGGACGCTGCAATACCTGTCATGCCCCCGGCAAGGACTCAGGAACGGCGGGCGGACCCGATATGTCCACCAAAGATTCCTTTTATACCCAACTCGTCGGCAAGAAGGGCAGCGATTACCCTGCTTGGGATACCTTCGTTAAGAACCGCGACTCCTGCAAATCCTTCGAATTCATCAACGAGGGAGCTGCCGACCAGTCTCTGCTCGTGAGTGTCCTGAGTGATTCGGCCCCGGTCTGCACCGTCAAGAATCATCTCGAAGGACCACAAAACGTAGTGATGAGCGCACAGGTCTTCACCCTGCTGAAGGAATGGATCAACAAAGGCGCGCCGCGCTGAGAAGGGGAGTTCGATGAAGTTTCCCAGGCGGGGTCTCAAAGTCCTCGGCTGGTCGCTCGGTATCGTCAGCGTGTTGGTGCTGGGCCTCTTGCTCAGCGTCTATTTCATTCTGCGTTCGCCAGCGATTCAGCAAAAAATCCTGCTTTCGATCAAAGAACCCCTCGCTGCCGCCGGTCTGGCCACCGAGATCGATCGTCTCTCGATCGACCTGCTCGGCGGGGTGAGTCTCGATGGTATGACTCTGCGGGTCGAGAAAGCTCCTTTGGCGAAAGGTGTGATCAAGCTCGAAAAGCTGCGGCTTGCCTATGCGCTCTGGCCTCTGCTGGAACGTCGCCTGCAAATCAGCGAGCTGGCTCTCGAGGGAATAGACGGTCAGCTAGTAATGGAGCTGCCGACTGAATCGCCTGAGCCCGCACCGGGGCCCCCGCCGGATATTAAAGCGCTCCTAGATCTCTTGCGTCAGCCGCCTCTAACTCTCGATGGTCCGGAGCTTAGCATCCGCCGTCTGCGTCTCGATCTCAAGCTGCGCCGCGGGCCTCTAGAAGTCCACAGTCTCATCGACGAGACTTCCTTCGTTGCGTCAGTGGAAGTCGAGCCAGGACGTATCAAGGGTCGTTTGGAAGGCGATATCGCGACTCAGCTTGATCTGCGTATGGCTCCCGAGGGAGCCCCTGCGTTAGCCTTGCAAAGCGGCATCAGACTGCGGCTCAATCCCCAGTTCGTCGTAGGCTTGCAGGGTCAGGCTCCCGAGGAAATGCTCAACTGGCAGATTGAATGGCCCGAACTCTTTCTAGCTTTGAAAGATCTTAGTCTTGCGCAGAGCGTAGAAGCGCAGAAGGTTCTGGGAATACTCTGGCCAGCCATGGAGTGGCAGCAGAAAATCGTTGTGCAGCATGAGGCCCTTCTGCCCGCCGAGCCACAAATCAACGATCTCATCTGGCCGATAGAGGTGAATCTCGAACAAAAACTGAGTGGAGCGAGTCTCAGTCTCGAGCAAAAGCCCCTCGGTGCTGAGGCTATGCGGGTACGGGTCAAACCCGCCTTGGATAACGAGCTGAGTCTCTCTCTGCCGACTCTGGAAGCCCTTAAGGACGCCGCCTGGAGCATCGATCAAAAGCTAGTCCTCGAGGGTCTAGCGATCGAGCAGGGCGCAAAGAGTCTCGCCGCGACGCCGCTCCTACAGCTCACGACCCGAGGCAAAGGTGATGAAGGGGAGGGGACGGTAGAAACCGACCTCAGCTTTGGTGCTCTCAAGACGCCCTACGTGCAGGTCCCTTTAACGCTGGAGCAGAAGATAAAAGCCAAGCTAGTTCTAGCCGAGCGTCGCATCAAGATAGAGGGTTCGACGCGGCTCAACAATTTCGATCTGCTGCGTCTGAATTTAGATGCCAAGGATCCCAGCGACAAGAACTTAGAGGCCAGCCTGCAGCTGAAGGTGCAGACGGACCCAATTCTCAACAGTATACACGAGGGCATGGCTGCGCTAGAAACGATAGGCTATCCGCACATCGGGCTAGATCTCACTGCCAAAATCATTCATGAAATGCCGATCCAAGAAATCACCCCTTCTCAACTCAACAAACTAACCATAACCAATTCTTTACATATTTCGATGAATCAGACGCATACCTCAGCGAAAACGCTAGCTCTCTTCAAAAAACTAGAACTGGAAGAAAACAGCTCTTGGTTAGCTGAGAATCTTAAGATTCAACTCAAGATCGGGGTCGACGAGCTCAAACACCCAGCCTTATTGCGGCCCGTAGATTTGAAGCAGACGCTGTCCATTGAAGGTCAAAAGGGGAGCTATCTGCAAGGTCAGCTGAGCGCTCAAACGACTCTCGGCAAGAATGAGATCCTGGACTTTAGAGCCAAGCTTGAAGACAAAGCCAAAGAGGCTCGCATTACGAGCGAACTCAAGATTAGGGTCAAACCAGAGCTTAAAAACGAGCTAGAGGCTCTCAAGATCCTCGACGATACTGGTCCATTGACGATCAAAGGCGAGCAGACGATCAGTCTCAAGCATGGTGCCCCAAGTCTCCAGGAGGTCAAAGATTTCAGTCCAAACAAATTGAAGATCGATGCCCTCCTCACGCAGCTGATAAGTTCGGATAGCAAGAATCCCAATCTCAAATACCAGCTCATTCAGCCTCTCCGGATCGAATCGAGGGCTCAGCTCACCAATGGCAAGGGCGATCTCACGACGCGCGTTCTGGCCAAAGAGCTGAAGGCCAAAGACTTGGCTAGTGTAAAAGACCTCAGAGTGGGGGTAATAGCCAAGGTTTCCGATATAGAAACTCAGAAGCTGCTCGAGGCGAAAGTAGTTACGCAAATCGCCAAAGTCGACCTCCTGGGCGAGCTTGGCGAAAAGCCGGAACTCAAAGGTCTCCTCGAGCGCATTCAGCTGGTCCTCGACGCTCAGCTCGAACGTAAAGAAAAGCTCGTCATCAAAAACCTCTACGCAGGTCTGCAGCATCCTCTCTTGCAGTTCAAAGGTCAGGGCCAGTTCCATCTAGCCGGTCGCGGTAATTTTGATGGAAAAGTGGAAGTGAATATGCCCGATAAACCGATCGCGGGTCTGAAAGGGAAAGGCACGTTTCGCCTGCCTCTGCGTCTCACCGCCTATGATCAGAAGAAGATTGCAATTCGGGCTGCTCCTGAATTCCAGGCGTTTTCTGCTGAACTGGGTGATCTAGCCATTCGCAACGCGCAGGGTTCTATCCAGATTCATGAGGAACTAAGTCTGGATAAAGAAGGCAAGATTGGCTTTCTCTACCTCAATACGCAGAACCCTTTTGTACGGGTCGACTACGATAGTGTCGAACCCTACGTCGGCGATCAGGTTCTTCTGAGTATCGACGAACTCCGGCAGAAACATATCGCGCTCGGTCCCCTAGTCATGAATTTCGAAGTCCAGCAAAACCTGATCTATCTCAATGATTTTAAAGCTGATTTACTAGGTGGAAGCGCCTTGGGCCGCATGTACTTCGACTTGCACCCCGAGCGCTTGCAGCTGGGCTTCCTGGGACGTTTTTCGAACCTCCAACCCGAACTTCTGAAAGAACCTGCGCGTCGCTCCGCAAATGCTATCAAGGAAGGAGCTGTGCTCTCAGGACGAATGGGCACCAGCTTCGATATGAGACAGCGTTTGGCTTCGGGCCGCATCGATCTAACGGCCATTGGTCAACGGCAATTGGCTTCACTATTGGATGTTTTGGATCCACAATATAAAGACGAGCAAATAGGAATGGCACGCAGGGCTATCCAGGTTTCGTATCCCAAGTCGGTGACAATTGCGATGAACCAGGGGCTCATGGATCTCAGCATCGTTCTGGGTGGGGCGATTAGCAAAGATATTAACATTCGCTCGATACCCTTGACGGGATTTATCAATGCGAACTTAGGTCCGGCTCTTGAAAAAGTACAAAAGATTGTTCAAGAAGGAGAAGTACCTTGAAAATGATGCAGAAGAATATTTTAGTGAAGCTCTTTGGACTCTGCGTTCTGCCGAGTCTAGGCGCCTGTATTCCAGATGTTTATCTCATCGATCGCCAGACCGTCCTCGAACTGGAAGCGAGTGGTGATTGGCAAGAGCTCGATGCTCAGTTTCAGAAGGATACTCTCAGCCAAGGGCCTATCCCACTCGAAGAAACCAACGATACCGTAGCTTCGCGGCAGATTTTTACCATGACACATGCCGATCTCGAAAAAACTAATGCAGCGCCTGAGCAGAAAAAAGCCCCAGCAGCGCCCTAATTCCCCCCCTGTACGAGGCATTCGATGATGCGACGGACGATACTCTTGGTTTTTCTGAGTGCTGTTTTTGCAAGCCCCCTCGCGGCCGCCGCGGGCCGTCAGCAACTGCTGCCCCTACAGCGGGTGACAGTGGGCCCTTTCGATAACTATCAAGGTGAAGTGGATAAGAGCGGGCAATACGTCTACTTCACCAGGGCGCAGAACCTATCCTCGCAGATTATGCGTTTGGACCTCAAGAGTGGGATCAGTGAAGCGCTCACGCCTGCCGATGCCGATGCAAAATCGCCCGTAGTCAGTCCTAGCGGTAAGATCGTGGCCTTTACCTTCTATAAGTTGGACGCCAAAGGTGACATCTGTCTTCTCGAAGAAGGTGAGAAGGAGATCCGCTGTATCACCAAGGCGGGTGAGGTGGATCAGAACCCCTTCTGGATAGACGAGCAGCACCTCGCTTATGTCACGAGCAATGACGCTGGCAATAACAGCAAGCTTTTCATCCGTGACCTGAAGCAAAAAGACTCGGCCGCCAAACCCGAGCTCTTGATGCAGGGCAAGTTCTATAGTCCAGCCCTAGCTCCGGGCGGCAAGCAGCTGGTCTACAAAGGGCGCGGCGGCAATGAGCT
>JBGSTX010000180.1:0-9623 GCA_041736305.1 Oligoflexus sp.
GAGATGCGGTGGGGGCTTGGAATATCTTATCTTTCGGCATGGAAACATGCGGGGCAGAGCCGCCAAGGTTTTCGCCTGATTATACAGCACTTGAGAATCAAAAGTATCGTGCCCCCGTTGCACTCAAAGGTACCAAGCGGAAAATTTTGAGTCCTTTTTCTACTTCCAAGCGAGCGGCACGTAGCGGTGAGCAGCCCATCTACCGGAACTCTGATCCGGTAAGCGTGATACCCCAAGACAGCATCTTGCTGTCAAAGGAGACATCCCCGAGCCAGCGCCGGCAGACGGCAGCTCGGGTGTATGACACGGACCAAACCCCGAGTGCGGGGGATGTTTCGGTAATATCTGGACTTTAGGTTCTGATACTATTGAGACAGGCTGTAGGCAAGTCTTACTTCCTCTAGTCGTCTCCCCCTCTGGTACAATCAGAAGGTGGGATGCACGCGAGATTGAGTTGAAAGTCCGTGAGAACGGACAAGCTCCTCCCCAATTTCTCCTTTTGCGGCTTCAAAGCACGTGTGCAAACCCTAATTTTAATCTGCATTTACAGGCTTCTATGCCTGTACTCAAGAAGGTTGAAATGTCGGCTCAAGATTTCGGGTCAGGAATCCGAACCTTTTCATCTGAGAAAGGTTTCCTCCTACCTGGGAACCTTTGATAGAGGTAACGCATGAAAGTCCCAAGTAAAGTCTTCTGGCAACGCTGCCTATTAGCTGTCGCGACCTATTTTTCGGCGCAAACCGTTCTTGCGATCGATCTGGATCCGGCCGATATTCGTGGTAAAAGCACGCAATCACCAGTAACGATTTTGCAAAATCGCTATTTTGTGAAGACACTGAGACCCGAGCTCGGCCTTTCATACGGAACGGTCACTAACGAAGCGTATACCGACACGAGCCTCCTTGGACTTCGCGGAGCACTCTTCTTCAACGAATGGGTTGGTCTCGAGCTTCAGAGTCTAACAGCCCATGTCGCCGATTCGGACGACCGCCGAGCTTTGAATCAGCTAAAGTATCGAAGACTCGATGCTGCTGAGATCGTTTCACCGGATCCTGAAGTCAACCCAATCAAATCCATCCTCGACTTGAATGCGATTATAGCGCCATTTTATGGAAAAATTAACTTTTCCGACTGGCTCATCATCTACTCTGATGTTTACTTTACCGGTGGCCTCGCCAAGGTCTCAACCTCACAAGGCGACCTTACAGCTGTGACCTGGGGCGTTGGCCAGCGCTTCTACTGGCAGAAAAACCTCTCATTTCGCGTGGACTTCCGCGACCGCATCTACAACGAAAAGCGTGCCAACCAGAATTCGCGCAAGAACACTTATACGATAGACTTCGGCGTGAGTTACTTCCTCTTTTAGAGAATAGGACAAGGATATATGAGCTGCTGTCTCTCTAAAAAAATGACCTTGGTCCTCGCCCTCTGCCTGACAGTGAGTCCGGCTTGGGCCAAGGAAAAATCGAACAAGAAGGCTGCGGCGAAAGCCCCGGCCAAGACGCTGAAAATGTCTGCGGCAGTGAATCCGTCGCTCAATAAGAAATTCCAGCAGATTATGGAGCTGTTTCGCAAAGGCGAGCTGCAGAAGAAATCGATGTGGGATGCTCTGCGCCCCTTTGAGCAGTCCTATGAAGAGCTGAGTCCCGAAAATCAGCTGGGCTATCAGCAGATCCGCGCGCAACTCCTATTCTTGGCAGGTTACCCGCTTTTGGCGACTGAAAGTGCAAGTAAAGCCCTGCAGCTGTCCCCAGACCCTTATGCTGAAAATCACCAGCCTCTCTGGAAAATACTCTGGCTCGTCAGCAAAGCTAAACCCGCTCAGTACATTATGGAAGAACTGGCTGGCAAGCTCGGTATGCTTGAAGGTCTACCGCCTGAGTATGGCAACAACTGGAACTATGTCTTGGGGAATGCCTTTGCCGAACTCGGGAAACCCGAACTGGCGAAAGCAGCCTTTGAGAAAGTCGTCATGCAGGATCGTTATTTCCTCAGTACTCAATATCAGCTAGCGATCCTCGCTATCCAGCAGAATAAGCCTAAAGACGCCGAACCATATCTCAAAGCGATCCTGAATCCTACGGCCCAAGATCTTGCGGATTTGCGGCCCATAGAGATAGCGGAAATGATTAATTACGCACATATGGCCCTCGGCCGACTCTATTATCAAGAAGCTCGCTTTCTTGAAGCGGCTGCCGAGTACAGAACGATCCGCCGCAATAGCAAGCTCTTCTATGACTCGCTTTTTGAGCAGTCTTGGGCTCTCTTTATGGCCGGCAGTATGAAGCACGGACTTGGCACCATCTACTCGGTGCATTCGCCCTATTTTAAGAACCGCTTCAATCCGGAAGCCAAAGTTCTAGAATCGATGATCTACTACTGGATCTGCCGCTACGACGAAGCTCGCAACGCGCTGGCAGATTTCTCTGAACAGCACCGTGAAGCCATCGAATCTCTAAGCACTTTCCTCGATAGACAGAGGCTCAGTCCCGACACCGCTTACCAGCTTTTCGAAAACCTGATTACCGGCGTTTCGGGAGCTTCAATTGGAATTCCGACCAGCGTACTCGCTACGGCTGCTGAGAGCGATTCCATGATGCTAATCCGCGACCAATATGCGTCTCTAGTCGAAGAAATGACAGCCCTCGATACCTACGGTATCTATGGAAATATTGAGGACGCAGCTCGTTATAAGCAAGTTCTCCTGACTCGTTCTGCCAGTATCCGCAGCGAAATCGGCAGTCGCTTCTTAGCTGAGCTAAGAAATCTCAAAGATCACTTCGATGAACTCTATTCACAGTCTCAGTTCCTTTATCTCGAGCTCCTTATGAGTCAGAAAGAACAGATTTTAGGCCGAGAGCTGCACGCTGATTCCAAAGCGAACAAGGTTACAGATAAAGACGCCTTCAGCGGCTGGAGTAAAAAAACTCAGAGCTGGCAAGATACTAAGTATGAATACTGGTGGGATGAGATTGGCTATCAGATTATCGACATTGAGCCGGGCTGCAAACTCTAAGCGCAAATCAATTTGTGAGAGGGAAATATGAGACTAGAGAAACTTCGAAGCAGATTCTTAAGCAAGTGGATGATTTCCACTCTCCTGCTGGGGCATCTACTCAGCAGCTCTCCACTTGATGCAGGACCTAAGAAAGGCAAGCTGACCAAAGAGGCGGTACCCAAGAAGACCGATCACGCTGAATATTTCGCCGAAAACAGGCAGGGAATAGCTCCAGAGCGCCTTAGAGAGGCTGACCAGCTTAGAGTCCAGACGATTACCTCGATTCAAAAGCTGATTGATCAGCCCAATATGAACGAAAACAGGAAATTCGAGCTCTACCTTCGCCTGGGCGAGTTGCAGTCGGAGCGGAGCGAATATCTTCGCGATTTAGAAATGAAGGATTTTGACACGCGCTTCAATCAGTGGACGAAAGACGGCAAAAAGGGCAAGGACCCCACGCTCAATACCAAAAACTCGGAAGCGGAGCTCCTCAAGAGTGCGGATGCCTTCCGGCGCTTGGTGCGTGAGTTTCCGAAGCATCCTCGCACTGACGCAGCGCTCTATGCACTGGCTAAAACCTTGCTCCTTCTCGAAAACGACAATGCCGCCCTCTATTTCAATCAGCTGGTGCAGAATTACCCGAATTCTACCTTACTTCCCGATACCTATCTGGCATTAGGTGAATTCCACTTCTTCAAGCATGACATGGAGAAAGCCAAGGAAAATTACAAGGCCGCGATGAACTTCAAAGAATCTCGGGTTTATCCTTTTGCGATCTATAAGCTGGGTTGGGCCTACTACAATTCTAAGTCAACTAACGAAAAAGACACGGTTGACAATGTTGATAAAGCTATTGCAGCCTTCAAGCTTTCAGTAAAAATTGCGGAAAAAGACAAAGAAAATCCTGGAAACTTCAACCTTCGCCAGGAAGGCATCAATGATCTCATCATGGTTTTTGCTGAGACCGAGAGAATCGATGAAGCGATGGACTACTTCTCGCGCCTAGGCGAAAAAGAATCCTTCTACGATATGCTCGAGAGACTCGGCAGCATCTATGAAGAAAATGGAGAAAACGCCAAGGCAATTGACGTGTTTGGACGTCTCCTTGCGGAATCTCCAACACGCCCACGCAATCCGGAAATACACTCTCGCTTGGCCAAACTCTACGACACAAGTCTCGACATCAGCAACGTCGTCGTAACGATGAAAAAGATGCAGACGACCTACGTCGACTCCGGGAGCCCTTGGGTAGTTGCGAATGCGCAAAACAAGGATCTCCTAGCTGAAGCCACTGAGAAAGCCCGCAAGAACATTCATCGGTATGCGACTCTTTATCATCAGCAAGGCCAAAAGCTGAAGAAAAAACCAATTCTGGAAGCTTCAGCTGAGCTCTACCGGCTCTACCTGGCGAGCTTTCCAAAGACAGACGAGGCTTACGAGCTACGCTTCTACCTTGCGGATATATATTTCTACTTCGAGAAGTTTGAAAACGCTGCTGACGAGTATTTCAAGGTCTCGCAAGAGCGTTCGAAAGACGGCAAATATCTTAAAGAATCCGCTTTGAATGCGGTTGTCTCGATCAAAAAGATCGATGAAACCGGTCAATACTCTAAGTTGCCGCCGCTCGGCCAGGTTTCTCAGCCCATCGCTCTCCCAAGGGTAAAGCTAAAGCTTGTGACCATGATCGACAACTTTGTCGCGCTCTTGCCAGCTGATAAAGAAGGTCATCCGATGCGATATACAGCCGCGATGACTTACTTCGAATATGGACACTATCCGGATGCCCTCAAACGCTTCGAGAGCATCGGGACCGACCTTCCGGATACTGTCCAAGGGAAGAGTTCTATCAAACTGATTCTTGGCTTTTATGCCGAGCGCAAAGACTGGGAGAACCTGGTTACCTATGCTCGTAAGTATTACGAAAATCCCAAGATTGCCGCGACTTCCCAAAAAGAAGATATCGTTAAGATGTTGAAGACAGGTGTCTTCCAGCTGGCGCTGCAGCAGAACAAGGAAAATAAATTCCTAGAGGCTGCCAAGACTTTTGAGTCCTTTCAGAAGCAGTTTCCCGATGATGAAAGCGCCGATAAGGCTCTCTACAATGCGTCCCTCAACTACTACAAAGTAGCCAAAGTTGAGGAAGCCTTGGCCGCTGGGAACCTTTTACTTAAGCAGTATCCCAAGTCGAAATTGGCCAACGACGTAACGTTGGACATGGCTCAGACCAACGAAGCTCTGGCTGACTTTAGCAATGCAGCGCGCCTTTACAAGGCCTATGGCTTAGGTTTCCCGAAGGAAGAAAAAGCGCGCCTGGCTCTGTACAACGCCGCTACCCTTTACAAAGGGCTGAAGGAATACAGGGAATCTGTTGAGCTCTTCAAAAAATTCATCTCCATGTACACGAAAGACCCGATGGCTCGCGGAGCTTATCTCGAAGTCGCCGAAATGAACGAAACGATCAAGAACAATCCTGAGGCTCTGCAGTACTACAACCTCTATGCTGCCCTTTGGCCTGAAAAGGCCGAGCAAGCTCTGGTCGCTCGCGCTCGTGTCGCAAAAATTCACCTGCAAGCAGGTAATCAGAAAGACGGACAGAAGGAAATTCGTCGTCTGGCCAAAGACTTGACGGGCAAGGACGCTCCTGTTGCTTTGGAAGCTCGCCGCATTGCGGCGGCTGCCCTCTTGGAAGACCTCACTGCTGACACCAAGGCTTTTATGGAAGTCAAAGTCAGCGAAGCTGCCAAAATCGAAAACGATGTTAAAATAAAGCAGGAACGCCTCATCAGTCTGGTGAAGCGCTACCAGGAGATCATCGATCTCGGTAGCGGTGAGCATACGGTCGCATCCCTTTACCGTCTGGGAGAAGCTCATGAAAACTTCGCCAAGATCCTCTTCGATGCACCACCGGCAGCAGGTGCCAACCAAGCTCAAATTGACCAGTACCGTAGTTCCATAGAAAAGGTTGCTTTTCCGCTTCGTGATGAAGGCAATAAGTTCTTTGAGACGGCCTACAAGCGGTCTCAGGAAGTTCAGACCTTTACCGAGTGGACTCGGAAAGCCTATGAAAAAATGGTAGAGCTGCAGCCTGACAAGTTCCCAACAGTTACGGAAAAAACTACATCACCCACTTACATGTCGCACGCTATGATCTGGGACGAAACCGTCTCGGCAATGGCTGAATGATGCAAGGAAGGAATAGAACCATGCTTGCTAAACACAAGACTCTTACCATGACCCTGGCTCTTGCTTTCACAGGCTTGGGCGTCGTCCAGGGTTGCAGTACGACCGGACAGGTCGCTCGCGTCGACAAAGAGAAGCGCCGATTTGAGCTTCAAAGCCAAGACGATACTAAATCCGCTATGATTATGAGCGATGAAGCAACTACCAAGACTATGGTAGAGAAATTTGAAGCTCGCATTAAGGCCAACCCTAGAGACCTCAATGCGCTCATCAACCTTGCACAAACCGAACTCGCAATAGGTCGCTATGAGAAGGCAGAAGCTGTTTGTCGCGATGCTCTCCGCATCGACCTCAAGAACGAAATGGCGAAAAAGCTCTTAGCCCAAATCTACTATCGTCGCGGCAACCTTGAAATGGCCAAAATCATTCTCAATGGCATCGATGCCGCAAACTCGAAGGACAGTCAGATACTCAATCTGCTCGGCATGATCGCCTTACGGCAAAACCAGCCAGATTTTGCCCTTCACTCCTTCAATGAAGCTTTGAAGAACAATCCCTCGGATATTTCCGTAAGAATGAACCTCGGGGTCTTGTATGTGCACTACCGCCAGCTAGGGCTGGCGGCGGTAGAATTCGAACGGGTGCTGAAGGTAATGCCTGAGCATCCCGACGCTAATCTCCACCTGGCGATCATCGAGTCGAATCGAGGCAACCTCGATCGCGCCGAGGATTTGAATAAAAAAGTGCTCTCCAATGTGAAGTCGAATCCCGTGGCCATCTACAATCTTGCCGTATTGGAGCATCGCCGCAAGAAATTCGACAAATCTCTCGATTATCTCAAGACCTACCTAGACACTGAATTCGCCAAGAAGAAGAATAATCAAGAAGTCTTTGCCATGATCGATCGCATTCGCAACGAAAAGGAAGCTCTGACTGGCGAAAAAGTCTCTGACGATGAAATCATGAAGCTTGCAGCTAAAAAAGGAACTGGAAATTCCGGAGGGGGCGATCAAGAATTCGTGGAAGCAGATCCCCGGCAGCAAAGCAACTCGGGCAAATCCACGACTCCTAAGAATGCCCCAGCAAGCCAAACTGTAGAGACCAACGCTGCAGAGAAGGCCCCCAATACGGAGAAGCCAAAGGCTAGCGAGCCGACTGCAAGAACTCCTGAGAAGATCGAAGCTCCGAAGAAAGTCGAAGCAAAGCCGGATAAGAAAACGAAGAAATACCGGAACGATGATGAAGAAATTGAAGACCTTGAAAAGCAGCTCCAATAGACTATAAACCTTAAAGCGTGTGAGGCCAACGATGTTCTATGCGATCGTAAGCGCACTCTGGCTAACAGGTCTTCTGGCCAGCGGCACAGCATTGGCGGAAGAAGAGAAGGCCAAAGATAAAGCTCCGCCAAAGGTTGGGGAACCCAAGTATTCGACGACTATGGATTTTGATTCAACGATGATAGACGGGAAGATGAAAGCCCCTAATGGCTTTTTACTGCAAGGTCGCAACAAGCAGAGCTTAAGCAATATGGTTAAGCTCCGCAGCAACTTCAATAGCAAGTTGAACGACTCAAAGGCAGCGGTGAAATCTCTGGTCAAGTAAGCCTCAAGCCTTCATTAGGCTCTTCATCGCCTGCCGATAGGGCCCGCGATACCGGGCTCGATCTTCGTGCTCACCGTTTACAACCCGTCTCTTGCCTTTAGCATAAACCTCTTTCAAGAGCGTTCGATCACCTACGAACACCAGAACACCTAGGACCGAAGACAGGGGCCGTTCCAGGAGCCGGTCATGATCGGCATCCAATACAACTCCCTCGAAGAGTTCGCCCACGGCAAAGGGTTCAGCTTTCTGACCGAGCGCTCGCCGACCAGCTGCAGCGACTCGATCAAAGATCAGCTGGCCGGAATCCAGGCCGTCTTCCTCGCTACAGAGGATGTTGCGCTTTTCCAGGAGGAGGCGGTGGGTCAGCTCAAGCGCCCTCATCTCGGCGAAGGGCGAAATATTCACGTGTGAGTCGGTTCCTATGCACCAAGAACCATTGAGTCGATGAAAATCGGGAAGAGGAAAAATCCCGTCTCCCAGGTTGGCTTCCGTGCTCGGACAGAGCACGACGGTGGCTCCTGAAGCAGCCAATTTACGAACTTCGACGCTATTGATATGCGTAGCATGAATCAGATGATGATGTACATCCAGGGCAGCATTATCGAAGAGCCAGTCGATGGCTCGGGTTCCGTAGGTGCTCTCGAAAACGCGAGCGTCCTCCGACTGTTCGGAGACATGAACATGAGCCGGACCCGGGGTCCAGTGCGCACTCAGAATCATCTTGATATCAAGCAAGGACGCTGAACGCATGGAATGAACACCGTAACCGATGATCATATCGGGATGATGGGAACGCCCGTAGGTGGCGATCTGCTCGAGGAGATGAAGATAAGTATCGACGTCTTCAGAGGCAAAACGTTTCTGTTCCGGCTTAAGGGCTACGCCAGGTGCAGCTTGCTGATAGTAAACTGGACAGAGAGTAAAGTTGATGCCAGCTCTATTTGCAGCCTCAAGGAGCACACTGCTCATGCGATAGGGTTCTGCATAGGCCTTCCCTCCTTGATCGTGGTGGAGGTAGTGAAACTCACAAACCCCTGTAAAGCCCTCTTCGAGAAGAGCCATATAGAATTGCGTGCTCAATTCGAGCAGCTGATCGGGATCGATTTGATTCGCAAGCTTGTACATGCTATCGCGCCAAGACCAGAAATTGTCGACCATATGCAACGGATTGATAAATTCGCTCATTCCCGCCATCGCATACTGGAAAGAATGAGAGTGTCCATTACTCATCCCGGGAACAAGATATCCCCTTCGCTCCTCGACCTCACCAGCGTTGGGATCACTTTGGCCAAGACTGAGGAGCCTTCCTTCAGGACTAAGCTCCACATAGCATGGTTCAATCCACGTTCCATCCCGATAGGCTGCCGAAAATTTTAGTACACTCATAGATTCCTCACGGCTGCGACCAGTGCTAATAGAGCGTTCTCAAGCCAAGGTCTAAGGTTCTCTAGCTTTTCCGAATCCAGCTGCGGCTTCCTGCTACTACTATCTACATTTGCTTCTGCTTCTGCTTTTACCTGCGTGTCTGCGAGATAGAGATCCTGTGACATTTCGAGCTGAAGGGCATGAATTCCTTGAGCGGGTTGGCCCCACTGCCGCGTAATCTGCCCGCCCTTAAAAGGCGCATTGTGGCTGATTAAAAAAGGTGCCTTGTCAAAACTCTCTAAGATAGCTCTAGACAGGGCCGGAGCAGCACTGCTCCCATCCCGATCCCCGAGAATAAGATCCGGAAAAGGCTTCCTATCGAGGCTCGGTACCGAGCGCCTTATAGAGTGAGCGTCGAAGAGCACGACCTGGGAAAATTCCCGCCGCAAGGCTTTAAGCTCTGCTTCCAAAGTCCGAT
>JBGSTX010000208.1:0-4862 GCA_041736305.1 Oligoflexus sp.
GAGCAAGAAAGACCCGCTTTCTTTCAAGAAATTCTTGCGAGAGAAGATGGAAGTATCAATGAATCAGGAATATTGTGAGCGAAGTGCGTAGCAATACTCCTGACTCTCAAGCTCATTAGAAGGAAACTTCTGGCCTCAGCACCGTTGGGAAGTCAAGCTCGAATCATCCTTTTAGGCATGGACGTGCCTAATCTTCTCTTTTATAATGGTACAAGAGTTCGCTCCGTAAGCTGATGAGGAGACTTCCTTGGCCGTCGATCCGCTCACGTCCGACGACGCTGTCGTAAAAACCAGGGCTAAACGCTATGTCTCACATGCGCTGGTTGAGATTCGAAGGTATAAATGGCTACCCTTTTTCTGCCATAGCGCGGTCCTACTTGATATCAGTACCGGTGGCTTCAAGATGGAATTTACGGGTGAAGTGCAAGCTACTCCAGGAAGTCAGTACTGGCTCTATATTCCACTTTCACCTCTTGGGATTTCAGCACCGGCCCGCCTTATCTGCCACTGTGAGGTTCGGTGGTTTGACGAGCAGCGTTATCGCATCGGGGGTACTTTCGTGCAGCTGGGTAAGACCGATCACATGGTGATCGAGCAAATCGTTGCGAGCCTTAAGACACGCGGCCAGCTTTAAGAGAGCCTTCTTCGCCAAGAAAAAATCCTCATTTACCAAGTGTAAGTGAGGATTTTTTCCTTTCTCACACCTCAATATCCCATTTTCTATCTTCGCCAAATCCGTTCTAGCGTAAGTCCAATCGCTCGCTGCAGCAAATTTGGTCTTGTCTAAACGGCAAAAAATCACCAAATTGGACTGCACTATCGTACCACAGGACTTTTGGGAGATCTTTATGTTCAACGTGACCAAGTATCATGCTCTGCTCCCTGAGGGTAACGGCAAAGCGGTCTTTATAGATGGTATACGGACACCTTTTGTAAAATCCTTCGGCGTCTTCGAGAAAGCAGACACCCTCGAATTATACAGTCGTGTGGTCGAAGGACTTCTTCGTAAACTTGCAATTGATCCCATGCTGCTCGACGAAATTAACGCAGGCGTTGTGGTGCCTCAAACGAAAAATGGTAACGTAGCCCGCGACGCCATAATCAATTTGGGTCTACCCCCCCATATTCATGGTTACACTGTCAACCGCGCCTGTGCCAGCAGTCTTCATACGATTGCTGATGCCGCAAAGACGATAGCTTTTGGACAACCACTTACAGTCTTGGCAGGTGGTGTTGAAGTTCTTAGCGATGTGCCCATCGTCTATTCACAAGAAGCTCGTAGCTTTCTGCTCAAGCTCAATAAAGCCAAAAGCCCTGCGGATAAGTTATCTTTGTTGGCTCAGTTTTCTGCCAAAGACTGGCTACCGCGACCACCGGGCCTGACCGAACCCCTCACCGGTCTAACGATGGGTGAAAGTGCTGAGATCATGGCAAAACTTAACGGCATTTCACGCGAGGATCAGGACCGCTTTGCCTTTGCCTCGCATCTTAAAGCTGCTGATGCACAAAAATCAGGTAGGCTTGACGAGGAAGTCATGCCGATCTGGACTCCGCCTGGATTTGAGTGCGTAGAAAAAGACAACCTCATTCGGGGAGATACTACTCTCGAAAAACTCTCGAGCCTCAAACCTGTGTTTGATAAGAATTATGGCTCCATTACCGCCGGCAATGCTTCTCCGCTAACAGACGGCGCCGCCATTGCACTGATAACCGACGAACTAGTTGCAAAATCTCTTGGATTAAAACCTAAATCGCGCATCCGCGACTGCTTCTTCGTAGGAGTTAATCCTAGTGAACAACTTTTAATTGGCCCCGCAGTCGCCATTCCTTATCTACTTAAGAAAAATAAGCTCAGCCTCGACGACATCGATCGCTTTGAAATTCACGAAGCATTCGCCGCACAAGTCTTAAGTTGTCTCCGAGCTATGGAATCCAAAGATTTTTGTGAGCGCTATTTCGGCGATTCGAAGGCTTTTGGCAGCGTGCCAGAGGAAAAATTGAACGTTAATGGCGGATCGATTGCCCTCGGGCATCCGTTTGGGGCTACTGGTGCACGGCTTGTCACCAGTCTTTCTAATGAATTGATTCGTAGCAATAAAAGTCTGGGTTTGATTGCGATCTGCACTGCCGGGGGCATGTCAGGCGCAATGTTGATTGAACGCTACGCCTAAGACAAGGAGCAAAAGGCTATGACTCAATATTTCAAGACCGAACGCACGAACGAGAACATTCAAATTTTGCGCATGGGTGCCGAAGACAAATCGGTCACGGTGCTTGGCGAAGTACTGCTCCGTGAACTCAACGATATTTTAGACGAACTTGTAGACAGTCCTGAGGTCAAAGGATTGGTCATCATAGGCGCAAAAAAAGACTTTGCCCTGGGAGCTGATATATCCGATATCGCTAAGTTCGAATCAATGGAAGAAGCCAAAGACGGCAGTCTGAAAATGCAAGGCATTTTCAGCAAACTCGACAAGCTTCCCTTTCCTACTGTTGCTGCCATTAACGGCCAGTGTCTTGGTGGGGGCTTAGAATTAGCACTAGCTTGCAAGTGGCGGGTTGTTTCAGAAAACGCGACGCTCGCTCTGCCCGAAATCCAACTGGGTTTGATTCCTGGTGCAGGGGGAACGCAGCGCTTGCCACGACTGGTAGGTCTGCAGACCGCGTTAGATATGATCCTTACAGGAAAACGAATCCCTGCGAAAAAAGCGCTGAAGATGGGTTTGGCAGACGCTTATGTGCATCCAACTCAGCTAGAAAAAGTGGCCTTAAGCTTTGCACTGAAAAAGCGATCGGCCAAAAACAAGGGGATTCTTTCTAAGCTACCCCGGAACTTGAGTGCGGAACTTCTTCATCTCGCCACAGAAAGCAATCCAATCGGTCGCGCTTTGGTCGAGAAAAAAGCTCGGGAAATGGTTGAGAGAAATACGAAGGGCTTCTATCCTGCTGCCTTCAAAGCGCTGGATGCAGTCTTTGGTGGTTATGACAAAAAGCTCGAGAAGGGGCTGGATCTTGAGGCAAGAACGTTTGGCGAGTTAGCGCAAACCCCAGAGAGTAAAGGGCTGATTCACCTTTTTCACGCTACGACAGCTGCCAAGCGCAATGACTATGCTGAGGCTGGCAAAAAAGTCTTTGGTGAAAAGAGTAGCGAGCTAGTTGGGGTCATCGGTTCAGGGTTTATGGGTGCTGGGATCGCCACGGTTATCGCCGACAAAGATGTGCGCGTGCTCTTGTCAGATCCTAACAAGGACTCAACCAAAAGGGCAATGACATCTGCTTATAAATATTTCGCCAAGAAAGCCAAAAAGGGCCGCATCAAATCTTACGAAGTTTCGCGAAAACTTGCGCATATCTCGCCTGCTCTCTCTAGTCGAGGATTTGAGAAAGCAGATATTGTTGTCGAAGCCGTTTTCGAGGACCTCGGCCTCAAGCAGGAAATACTGGCTCAAGTTGAAATGCGTTCGCATGAGAAGCAAGTCTTTGCCAGCAACACTTCAGCATTGCCTATTTCTGAAATTGCTGCTCGAGCTAAGTTTCCTGAACGGGTATTAGGCATGCATTTTTTCTCGCCTGTTGAGAAAATGCCTCTTCTTGAAATCGTCGTGACCCCTAAAACTGCAGATTGGGCTGTAGACCGCGCTTTTCGCCTCGGGGCCAAGATGGGCAAGCAGATTATCGTCGTCAAAGATAGCCCGGGATTCTACACGACGCGAGCCCTCGCATTCTTCCTGGCGGAAGCAGCTTTGCTCTTGGAAGAAGGGGCGAACATTGAAGAAATCGATATAGCCTTAACTGATTTCGGATTCCCGGTTGGTCCGATTACGCTCATGGACGAAGTCGGAATCGATGTTGGGACCCATGTACTCGAGTCGATGAAAAAGGCTTTCGGCGAGAGAATTATGATACCTAATGGGCTAGAATCTATCGAGCAGTCGGGTCGATTAGGTCGTAAGAACGGCAAAGGTTTCTTCGTTTATCAGGAAGGAAAAAAGGGCGAGCCAGACGAAACTATTTATGAACTGATGGGCGATCGCGCCTATAAGTTTATTCCTTCCGAAGATATTGTGGATCGCTGCGTGATGGTCTTTGTCAACGAAACTGTTCGCTGTTTGGAGGAAGGAATCCTTGCCTCTGCTTATGACGGTGATCTCGGTGCAGTCTTTGGCCTTGGCTTTCCACCCTTCCTAGGTGGTCCTCTTAAGTATGCTGATTCCCAGGGCA
Source organism: Oligoflexus sp. (assembly GCA_041736305.1). Taxonomy (GTDB): domain Bacteria; phylum Bdellovibrionota_B; class Oligoflexia; order Oligoflexales; family Oligoflexaceae; genus Oligoflexus. Next base: position 4,222 of record JBGSTX010000208.1, read on the forward strand.
TTGAAAATGTTTACCACAAACTACGCTCGCTCGAAGAGCGTTATGGTGCTCGTTTTTCACCCGCTGCTCATCTCAAAAGTCTCGTAGACGCGAAGGGGCGCTTCTTCCCTGAAGAAAAGTAAGCTGAAGTGCTCGCTGCAGACGGGATCTTCTCGATAGGGTCCGTCTGCTTACGCGGCCTTTTGCTGCCTTTTACTGATAGAAAGTCACAATAAAGGTCGAACCGCAGTCTATACAGATGGCCTGTTCTCCTGCGCGCTCTGGCTTTTCGAAGCTCTGATACAGTTTGCACTCAGGACAGAAACAACCCCAGCTATTCGTCTCTTGATCATCGAGTTCTGCAAACACCCGTTTCATAAAACTGCCTCACAAGGGATACCCACCCAATTTATTGGTGGGAGGAATTGGAGTGAACTACCTCCCAGGTCGGAGATAATCCCTAAAAGGGAGCCGGTCTTTCCCGGCTGTCAGTCTCGTGAGAGACATCTGAGTTACCTCAACGTACTCCGCTTGCGCGGGTAAAGGTCTCCTCGCCGATGTTATGGAGCGGTTTACTTGCAAGCAGCACTGGCCTAAACCCCTTACACCTGTTTAACCACTTGCCGTAGAGCCCAGGACTGGAGAAGCATCCGGGGATACCT
>JBGSTX010000216.1:0-18932 GCA_041736305.1 Oligoflexus sp.
TGATTGAACACAATCTCGACGTGGTTCGGGCCGCTGATTGGGTGATAGATATTGGTCCTGAAGGAGGCAAGGCTGGCGGGCTCCTAGTAGGGGCTGGCACACCAGAGGAACTCGCGCAGATGCCAGCGTCCTACACGGGGCGCTTTTTGAAGGATGCTCTGAAGAAGGCCCGCCTGCAGACGGCGGATCAAGCAGCGAAAAAAGACAAGAGCAAGAGCCGAACTCCTGCTCTTGCGAAAGCTTGAGTTTCTACCAGCCGTAGTTAGGTTTGAGCGCAAAATGGTGCCGCGATTTGATCTCGCGCACCGTACCCGTCTGTGAGCGCATGACGATAGAATGCGTACTAGCGCCATAGGCGGTGTAGCGCACACCTTTGAGATAGGAACCATGAGTCACACCGGTAGCGACAAACATGACTTCACCCTTGGCCAGATCTTCGATGCCGTAGACCCGGTTCTCGTCCGTGATGCCCATAGCGCGGGCGCGGACGCGTTCTTCATCCTTACGGAATTGGAGGAGGCCTTGAAAATCTCCGCCCAAACAGCGTAGAGCCGCGGCAGCAATGACACCTTCTGGGGCCCCGCCGGTGCCCATGAGGACGTCAATGCCCGTCGAGTTTTCGGCCGCAGCGATCGCAGCTGAAACATCACCATCGCCGATCAGACGGATACAGGCACCTGCCTGCCGAACTTCGCCAATCAAATTTTCGTGGCGAGGACGATCGAGGATGATGACGACGAGGTCTTGGACCTGCTTACGGAGTGCCTTGGCGATGCGTTGAAGGTTCCAGGTCGGTGTTTCATTGATGTCGATGACGCCCCGCGCCGCGGCGCTGACAGCAATCTTTTTCATATATGTATCGGGTGCATGCAGAAAATTGCCGTGTTCAGCGGCGGCAATGACGGACAGGGCTTCGCTCCCGCCCTTGGCTGTGATCGAGGTGCCTTCGAGCGGATCGCAAGCGATGTCGATCTTAGGTCCATTACCCTGTCCTACTTTTTCACCGATATACAGCATAGGGGCTTCATCGCGTTCACCCTCACCAATAACGATCGTCGCTTCGATTTGCATGGAATCAAAGGCCTGACGCATGGCCTCGACAGCTGCACGATCGGCTGCATGTTCATCACCACGTCCAACCCAACGTCCCGAGGCTAGAGCAGCGGCTTCGGTCACTCGTACGAATTCTAAGGCTAAATTTCTATCCATCGTTTCCCCCTATCTCTTCATAGGTAACGGAAAAAGCAAAAGGTAGGAAAGGAGAAAAGCGAAGTTCTCGACCCCTAGGCTACAAGCTTGCTTGGTTTGAAATTTCGCAGTCCATCACTCGCTTGAGGCATTCTGCCATGCCTCTTGCTCATATTGGCAAGCTTTGCTAGAAGGCAGCAGCGCAGTTCATAACGAGGAAAACTATGTCGCAGCGTTTATCTCTAAGCCTTTGTTTTGCCTTAATTAGTCTGACGATCGCCTGTGGCCCACAAAGCCAATCAAACTCTGAGCTAGATGGCCATTACGAAGAATCGTCAGCCCGTGCCATGCAAGTCTTCGACGGACAGCAGGAAGCGATAGCCGAGTACGAAGCCGTTCAAGACGTCATCATTTCGCTACCTCTCTTGACTGAATTTAACAAAGAGCTTATGGCCCGTGAAATCCTCAACTCGGGCATAGATACCCTCTGGATTACGGTGCCGAGTGATTATCAGGGTGATTTGCAAGATTCTGAATTTGCCGAACTGCGGCGTGTAGTCGGGGATAAGATTGCGCGGGTCAAGCTACTTCAACAGCGGGAAGACGGGCCCCTGACGGTTTGGTCGCGGGACTGGGCTCCGCTAGGTGCTCGTACAACTGCCGGCAAACTGCGGCTGGTGGACTTCAACTACTATCCGAACCGCAGTGCTGATGATTCGACCGCACGCTCGATGCTCCCCATCTTGCGAACAAGCAACGCCTCCATCGATCGCGTGAGCGTTCCCGTCTACAACGAAGGCGGTAACTTCATGAATAACAGCCAGGGCGTCTGTATGATGACGACGCGGGTGACCGACGCCAACGCAGTGGCTAGCTTCACGACGGATATGATCCTCAACAACAATCAAATCAAAGATTACTACCGCCGTTTCGCTGGCTGCCGTCAGACCTATATTTTCCCGCGCATGCCCTATGAGGGCACGGGGCATATCGATATGTGGGGCAAGTTCCTTGATAGCGAGACCGTTCTCGTCGGCGAAGTTCGCGATGAAATCCTAAGCTTGGATGGATACACCGCCAAGCAGGTGAAGGCGGTGAAAAAAGTACAGACCTATCTTAATCAGCGTGCGAATGAGATCGCTGGCCTCGGCTATAAAATTGTGCGGGTCCCGATGCCGGCTCCGGTAGCGACTGCCGAAGGAGGTTGGATGTTCCGCTCCTATACCAACTCATTAACCTCGAATAAATTTGCTTTGGTTCCTCGCTATCTAGCGCCTGCTAATACCCTCTTGGGCTATAAAGGCAACTACATCGATCAACAGTACCTGGCCCGCTACGAACTTGAAGCGATCAATGTCTACCGCAAGCTCGGCTACATTTTTAAATGGATCGTAACCGACGATTTGATTGCCGCCGGAGGTGCTGTGCACTGTACGACGATGCAGCTCGGTCGCGTCCCGGTCGCTCAGTGATAGAAGCATGCCTCCTCGTCGCTCAGGACGAGGAGTTTGGAAAAAAAGATCTGTGACTGGAGATCGAAGCATAATACCTTATCCTGAGAGACAGCTTGGCCATCGTCTTAATGGCAAATGGCTGAGTCCGATCACTCTTGGGAGTTCTATAATGAGAAAATTATTAGAATTGGCTTTTGCTTCGACCCTATTATCTACCCCAATCATGGTCCCCAGCACCATTTTGGCGGCTGAGCCTACTATGCAGAGTCAGGCCCAGGCCTGGCAGAAGGTGGACAATAAGAAAGTCTGCATGGTCACCGACATGGTTTTCCCGCGGGACCAGATTCCCATTCAAGTCGGCAGCAAAACCTACTACGGCTGCTGTGAAAACTGCAAAAACACGCTCGGCAAAGATGAGAAGGTCCGCTTTGCGATTGATCCGGTAAGTGGAAAAAAAGTCGATAAGGCTACGGCAGTTATCGCCGCGGGACCGGACGGGTCGGTGACTTACTTCGAAAATGATGCGAACTTCGAAAAATTCGTAGCCCTCCGCACAAAATCTTAATGACTTAGCTATTTTTCCTGCGTCTACCCATCATAGAGCCGAGCTCGCGCCGCGCCGGCTCTTGGCTTGTCTTTGAGACTTTTACAGGCTAAGAGAGCCTTAAATGTCGCTCCTTGATGAAGGAAAAAATATGAAAAATACTGCGATAAACACGCTCATTATCTATTCCTGCTTATCAGCCACCATGTCACTATCAGCTCAGTCTGAGTCTGCTCCGAAAGATCGAGCTCGGAATCTATTGCAAAACTCCTGTGCTGTGAGTGGCTGTCATGCTCCGGGTGGGGCTATCAATTTTCTAAACAGGAACGGCGAGATCGATTGGCCTCTGGTGAAGAGCATCAGTACCCGCATTACTGCCCGTATTGACGACGGCAGTATGCCACCAGCTGGGACTACGCAGCTTTCTTCTGAAGATAGGAAAGCCCTCAGCAACTACCTAGGATCTTTAGCAACAGCGGCCCCAAGCTTCGAAGATCGTCTCGCGTCTTTGCGCGTTCCAAAAGGTTTTCAGGTCGAAGTCTTTGCCAAAGCTAAGGGCGCGCGTTCTTTAACGGTAAGCCCTGATGGAATCGTCTTCGTTGGTACAGGCGGATTTTCCAACGTCGACCCCGAAGGTCGCGTATTCGCGATAGTCCCAAGTCCCAATGGAAATAAGGTCATGGCCCTGGCCCGTGGACTCAATAATCCCAACGGTGTAGCTCTCAAAGGAAATGACCTTTATGTTGCCGAAGAAGGACGTATCCTGAAATTCAAGGATGCGCTCCCGTACGTAAAAGAAAACATCAGCAAAGACCTGGGCCAGAAGTCGGCTCCATTCACGGTTATCTATTCAGGCTTTTACACCGAAGGCTCTCATAGCTGGAAATATCTAGGCTTCGGCCCTGACGGCAAGCTTTATGTCAATATTGGCGCGCCTTGTAATGTCTGTCTCAAAGACCGCAACGTTTTCGCAAGCATCTTTCGGATGAATGAGAACGGCGGCGAATTCGAGCTCGTAGCCAAAGGTGTCCGTAACACGGTGGGCTTCGATTGGGATCTTGAAAGCAAGACCTTGTGGTTTACCGATAACGGCCGCGATATGTTAGGCGATAACACGCCTGCCGACGAACTCAATCGCCTCGACAAAATCGGCCAGGACTTTGGATTTCCTTACTGCCATGCGAAATCGTTGACCGATCCTCAGTTCAACTCTAAAAACTGCGATGGCCCAGAGTTCACCAAACCCGTAATTGAGCTGGGTCCTCATGTGGCGGCCTTAGGTCTCACCTTCTACCGCGGCAAGCAGTTTCCTCCCGCTTATCATAATCAGATTTTTATTGCGGAACATGGCTCTTGGAATCGTTCAAAGAAAAATGGCTATCGCCTTTCGCTAGTGCAGAGCACTAAGGGAGCTGACGGCAAGGAAGTAAAAACCTATAAACCTTTTCTAAGTGGTTGGTTGAACGATTCCGAGCAAAGCAACTGGGGACGCCCTGTCGATGTTAAAAATTATATCGACGGCTCGCTTCTTCTCAGCGATGACCAAGGGGGAATCGTCTACCGTATTTTTTATCGTGGCGAAAACTGAGGCCGAAGCCACCCATAATGAGTTCACGGATCCTCTGGGTCCGTGAACTCGACTGGTCTTCGCTCTACTGGGCTCGCGTGGCGATATAAAAATCGCCTACTTGCCTAAAATCGCGCTGAAATCTCCCAGTTGAATCATAGCTTTTTCTGTCAAGTTTTCTAACAGCTGTATCTGTCCTGACCATCGGCTCAAGCCAGCAAAAAATTACCAATCGAATACTTTCGATAGCTTCCCCCCCAATTCACGCCTCATCGAAGCTAGCACAACTTATGAATAAGGAGTCTTGCTGCATCAGGAAGTTTAACGCTTCACTGAGCTGAATTATGATCGGAGTGATGCGGACTAACAAGTCGCTGCAGCAATCATTCTGAGAACCATCGTACAAGGAATTTTCCATGCTGTTCTCGTCCTCATGCCGTGTTCTCTTCTTGTTAATGGGATTAAGCCTACTCGGCTGCCAGAAAAATGCTCAAGAAACTGATGAAGCCTCAACCCAGCAAACTAGGCCCGGTGGCCCTCCGGGTGGTCCACAACCTGTTTTTATTCAGCCTTTCAAAGTCTGTAAGCAGATGCCTGACATTGGCAAAAACGATGGATCGACTAAAGAAGTCTGTGCACAAACCAGCATCGCCGGAGCTACTCATGAGGGCTATGTTTTCTCTCAAGTCGCTTCTTGCGATATCGTCCGGACCCAAAGACCTTTTGCCCCAAAAGCAAAGCCTATCGTCACTCCGCCTGATGATCCGCGCCTATCAGATCCAGAGTTCATGAAAGAGTTGCAGTGGTTGACCTCGCAAGCCCGCTCTACTGGTTGCGCTTGCTGCCACGACTCTTCAGCTGTTGCGACTAAGGACTATGCGAACTGGGATATCTCGACTCCTGGAATCTGGACCGATCAGCTTTCTACTCGCGCTCTAGGCCTTCTTTCGAACCGTCTCGATGCGACGACTCTCGGCGCTTATCCGAAAGAAGAAAACTTCGGCTTCGATCGCTCGAAGACAGGCATACCGACTAACGACGTTCCGCGCATGCAGCGCTTTGTCGAAAAAGAAGTTCAGAATCGCGGCCTCGAAGAGCAAGACTTCGTCGGACTCAAGCCTCTCGGTGGACCCTTGCTGAGTATGATCCGTAAAGCTCCTGAAGCCTGTAAACCTGGTGTAGGTATCGACAGCAGCGGCCGCGTCCTTTGGACCAGTGGTGCTGCCCGTTATATCTATGTCTTGGGTGAAAAGGCTGAAACGCCTATAGTTCCGCCCAACCTCGACAAACCCCAGGGAACACTCTGGCGTCTTGATGTGTTGAGCAGCCTCGGCAAGAGTGGAACACCACTTGAGAGTGGCTTGATCTACGGTAGCGAACCTGCTGGCACTCTCCAGCAGATCCCTGCAAAGCCAGCTAAGGTTTCTTCTCTAGTAGCGGGTCAAACCTATAGGCTGCATGTTTTGCCAGACGTTCCCCTGGCAAGCACCAGCTGCTTCTTTACTTACCCAATAGCTCCATAATCAGCTGCGTTTTTGCTCACAAGCTGCTTCAGCAGCTTGTGAGCAAACGTTTCAGCCCTGCAAACGCGCAAGTATGCCTGAACGTTCTTGCCGCAAAGCGCGCTGCTCGGCACTGCTGATCGTACCATCCTGGTCCTTGTCATAGGATTTCAGAACTTTATCCCAGGCCCGAATGAGCAGCAGTCGCTGCTCTTTATCGCCTTTGATAAAGGCCTGACGCTTGAGACTTGGCCCCAACCCTCGCAGTAGTCCTTTAATTTCTTCGCTCCCCAGACCAGCACTTCCAGCAGCCAGCTGCACATAGAGATCACGGCTGTAAGTATGGGCCAGGCTTTCGCCGCCACTCCCTAAGATTTCCGGCTTGAGGCGTAGAGCTAAAAACTCCTGCTCAGAGAGCAGCTGATCATGATCGCTATCGCCGAGTGCCAGTAGCGTGTGAGTCATCAGCTGCAGTCGCGAATCGGAAAAATTTGCATCAAATTCGAAGGCGCTGACGCGTTCCTGCTCACCCGAAAGGGCAAAGCCCAAACTTAATTCAGGCTTCACATTGTCTTTCGAAAAGCGGAAGAGCTGCTCAAGGTAAGCAGCAGCAAAGAAAGCCTCATCCGGCCCTACCACCGCCTCTGTGCTATGCTCGACCTGCTTTTCCTGGACCGTCGCGCTAGGGATAGTGGTCTGAGCACTTCCTGAAACCTGTCCAGGGTTATCTTCGCCCGCCTGACAAGCATTCAAGCCTAAACCCAAAAAGCTAGCGAGGAGCATCGTCTGTGTGGCCTGTTTAAGCATTTTTCATGACTCCTATGATCTCTTCCTTTATCGGCCCTAGATCCCTCTCAGCTTGAGCGAGGCGTAAGTGCAGGCTCATTGTCCAAGCCTTTGAGAGACTTAGCATGCGCTTCGAACTTGAATTAAAAGCCTGGAAGGTCTCGAGGGGGTAGTGGCATTCTTACCGAAAGGCTGCAGCAGGCAGAAAAAGAAAAGAAAACAGAAATGAAAACGCGGCTTCTCCTCTTTTTTATCAGACTGAGAAAGCCGCGCCTGCAAAAACAAAAACAAAAACAAAAACTTCAAACAATCTATCAGCTATTCGGCTTACGAAACTTTCTGGGATCTAGGCCGTATTTTTTAGCCCGGAGACCCATGACCCTTTCCGTAAGTCCAAGCTCACGGGCGGCCTTCGCCATATTCCCTTTGCTGGCCTTGAGTGCATCGAGGATAAGCTCACGCTCCATCGACTCGAGCACGCCTTTCATATTGCTCTGCGGATCATTGCCGGCACTTTCAGCGATCTGAAGGCTCGGCGGTAAGTGGTGACCTCGGATGACTCCTTCATTGCTGAGGAGGACAGCCCGTTCCATGCAGTTCTCCAGCTCTCTCACGTTGCCTGGCCAGTGGTAGCTGGTCAGCATGTCGATGGCAGGAGTCGAAATACGGCGAATGTTCTTGTTGTGGACCTTACGGTACTTCTCAATGAAGTAATCCGTGATCGGCATGATGTCAGTCTTTCTCTCCCGCAGCGGCGGTACATGGATAGGAAAGACGTTGAGCCGATAGTAGAGGTCCTGCCGGAAGAGGCCCTGCTCGATCATATTCTCTAGATTCCGATTGGTCGCTGCAATGACCCGGACATCGGTCTTGATCGTGCTCACGCCACCCAAACGTTCAAATTCGCGCTGCTGCAAAACCCGCAGGAGCTTGATCTGAGTCGTCAGAGATAGATCACCGATCTCGTCGAGAAAGAGCGTTCCTCCGCTGGCCAGCTCGAAGCGGCCCTTCTTCTGACTGTGGGCTCCGGTGAAGGCACCTCGTTCATGGCCGAAGAGCTCGCTCTCGAGCAGAGTCTCGGGTAGCGCTGCGCAGTTGACCTTAATGAAGGGCTTGACCCGCCGACTGCTGTTGCGGTGCAAGGCATCCGCAATCAGCTCTTTACCCACTCCACTCTCGCCGAGAATCAAAACGCTCGTATCCGTATCAGCAACCTGCTGCATCAGCTCGAACACACCGAGCGTGACCTTGGAGTTGCCGATAATCTGGGAACGATCGAAAGGAGCTTTCTCCGTGGGCATGAGATTACTGTTGTCGCCCTCTGGCAGGTGATCAGGATAAAAACGGTTGATCATAGCCGACTGAGAAATGAGCGAGGTAAGAATGGACAGAAATGCCTGCTCTGTCTTCGGCTCGAAGTTGCCATAGCAAATCTTCACCGAGGTTAGAGTTCCCATGCGTCTTTCATGGAATTTGATGGGATGACAGAGAACGTAGAGCTGAGCACTGCGATCGACGTCGAAGGTGGCGTGAAAACGCGTCCCTTCGATGTGGGCAACCGGAGCCATTTTAAAGCGCCAGTTGCGAAGAACATCTTGCGTCACCTGCTGGATCGTTTCTTCGATCTGGGGATCGATCGGCTTCTCCGGTAGCGAAGTCCGGATCTCCCTACCGACATCGACCACACCTTCCACGAAGTTGATTCGGCCCATAATGAGGTCGCAATGTCTCTCCATCGATCCGAGAATCTCGCGCAGCCCATCGACGAATCCAGCACTTTTCTCTAGATTCAAGGCTGCCATTCGAAGTACTTCGAGCTGTTTTTCCCTACGGATGCGATCTTCTGACTGTTGCACTAAGATCGATGCCGCTTGACCTCGGGAATTCATCGTACCCTCCCTTGCATAAGGTTTTTAACCAGGGTTCCTTTGCGAATGAAGCGAGCTGCACATGGCCTTTAAAGATTTACCATCGTGTGTGTTAGGGCCCTTATAACCGGTTTTATCGCGAGGCAGCACTTTTTTTGTGTAAAAAAACAACGAAGTGCTCCCGCTTTTTTCCTACATATTTGTAAATTCTTTGATTCGGAGTACTTTTGTAGGCTGTTTTTGCGTCAAAATAGATGGGTTTCATGCAAAGAGGTAGGAAATTCGTAAAGAAATTTCAAGATCAGCGGCTGAGGGGTGCAATAAAAAATCCTACACTTTAGTATGCTGCACCTCAGCCTACAGGATTATACAAAGCATCTCTGCCTTGCAGCCGTGGGGATGCACACGGATGTTTCTTTGACTTCTTTGGAAGGAGCACTGGGGTGGGATAGGTCCTCTGCGACCAGAGGATTAGGAACGGTCGTCGTCGTCGAGTTCTTTTTCTTTGGGGTAGAGGGCTTTCTTAGCTTTCTTCAGCTCTTTCCAACGACCCTTAATCTGCTTGTAGGCGTCTTGCGGGGTGATTTTACCGCCTGCTTCTAACGCGCACACAATTCCAACATCATTGGCAAATGCTTGGAGACTCTCTTCCATAAGCGTATCTTTTGTATTTTGTCTAGCTTCTTTTGGCATAACAACTGTCTCCTCCACAGGGAAACGGCGATCTGCGACAAGGATGTCCGCACTCGTGAACCGTGGCGACCTAGCCTAACTCAAGTTTTATATCCATCCAATAGATTATAACGCCGGAGAACTCAAAAGTACGTAACCCACAAGAGTAAAAAAAAAGCAAAGCCCATGGCACTCAGGCCCGGGCTTTGCTGGACTGTTTAATTTCGGTCTAAGCTAAACGTAAAGGACGTGAAGAATCCTTACCTGCGACTTCAAGACCCTGCTTTAAAAGCTTATTCAAAGGCATTACGGAATCTCCATAAAGCTTTTCGAGTGCGCTTGGATCCTTTTCAATTACGGGTCTTGGCGGAAACCAGCTGGATTGGCTGTTGAAGCTAGACAGCTGCTCGCCATTACGCATGCGGCGTACTACTTCACTGTTTCTTTCCTTACGAAGACTCTTTGACCTGCGTTCTGTAACTTTTCTCATTTGACGCTCTCCCCCTACGAACTCAATAATCTTTCGTATCGGCAAGATGGGGCACGCCTTTAATGAGGCCCGGCACTTTCCTGAAAAACTAAATAAATTCAATTAATTACCTTTTAGATTCCGGCCTGAATTCCGAAGAGTACACTGGTGCTGTCGGCGTCCAGTTTCGATTTCGGGATATCCAGACCACCCAGATCTTCAAACTTATCAAATTCTAGCTTTCGGGTCGATTTCTCAATTTCAACCATCAAGCCGAGTCTGAACAAGAATTCCCAACGCAATCCTGCCGCTAGGTAAAGTCCTGAAGAGTTAAAAAGTGCTTTAGGCTGGACCCCACCTGGCAGGGTGTTCGCTGCATATTTGCCTTCGTAGCCGCCCGCCACCGTATAACCGAGCTTAGCGTAAGGGACGAGACCGAAGAGTTCGAGAGGAAACCAAGCTTGGACTTCGAGTCCGATTTCCGTACCTAAGAGTTCTTCATAAGATCCAACATCCTCATAGCTTATTTGAGCAACACTGAGCCCAAAACCGATAGGAACCAGCGGAATAGGATCGAGATGTGCGGCTATTTTCAGCTCGTCACCCGAAGAATTAACGGTAGAACCGGATCCCTTGAAGTCAGTTTTGCGCTTACCCATCAGAGCCTGCACATCAAAGAGCGCCCAGGCTGGCGACGCGAGCAGAGTCGAGGCGGAAAGTGCGAGTAGCAGACGAGTTAGTTGAAGCTTCATGCCAAAAACCTCCGGACAGTGAGGAGAAAAGAGTTGTTGAATGGTTTTAACATGAATACGATGCGGCAACAAAGCAGGTTTTAAGGACAATTCCCTTGTGAGGTGAGACCTGTGACAGTTCGGCGAGCCATTCTTCATATCGACAGCGAAAGCACCTGGCGAGGCGGCGAGAATCAGCTGCGCCTGCTGCTCGAAAATGCTCCCCAAGAATCTTGGCAGTGGCACCTGGCCGCACCGCCGGCCAGCGAGGCTATCAAGCGTCTCGGGGCTTCAGCTAAGCTGGTGCCAACCCCTATGCGCGGACTTCGCTTAATCTCTGCGGCCCGACAGCTCGCCTTCTATGTGCAGCGTCATCGTATCGAGCTGATCGACTGTCAAAGTTCCCGGGCCCACAATCTCGGGCTTTTGCTGAAGATGCTGCGTCCCGAGCTAAAGCTCCTCATTCATCGACGCGTCGATTATCCTCCAGGCGCCGGTTGGCTGAATCAGAAAAAATACCTGAGTCCCCGCGTCGACCGTTACGTGTGTATTTCCCGGGCGATTGGCGAGGTACTGCTTTCCTATGGCGTCGAGCGGGACCGACTGCGGATAGTTCCCAGCGCCGTCGACCCCCTCCCCTTCGAGTCGCTCGATCGCCAGGCTATCTCAGCTTTTTTTCGCCGCGAGTGGTCCTTGCCCGCAACGACTCCCATCATCGGCAATGTCGCCTATCTCACCGAGCAGAAGAATCACGAGACTTTAATTCGAGCCCTCGCCATCCTCAAGCGCCAGGGACGGCCTTTCTTTGCTTACATAGCTGGGCAGGGCGAGCGTGAAGCTCAACTTAAATCCCTTGCGGCTGCTGAGGGATTGAAAGCGGACGAACTGAAGTTTCTTGGCGTTCGCAACGATGTTCCCGAACTCCTAGCTGCCACCGATATTTTCGCTCTTTCATCACAAGATGAAGGGCTCGGCACGAGTCTCCTCGATGCTGTCTACAGCTCTTGCGCGCTGGTGGCCACCGCAGTCGGCGGCATCCCCGAACTGGTGCTCCACGAGCAGACGGGTCTCCTGGCTCCTCCCCGCGATCCAGAAGCCTTTGCTATGCAGCTTCTACGCGTGCTCACTGACTTAAACCTACGACGAAATCTGGTGCAGGCGGCGCGGCACCATGCCGAGGCGAATTTTTCGCTAAAAAGCATGGTGGAAGGAAATCTCCAGGCCTATCGCGAACTTCTGGACTGAGCCGAGCGGCAAGTTAGAGGACTATTGTCTTACAGTTTCGGCTGATTAGGCTCTTTTTGGCAACTGCTGCTCAAGGGGGGCTAGAAAGCTCCGAAGAACTACCTGAAGCTGATTCGAATTGAGATCGGAGTCGAGAAACCGACCCGCTTTCCTAAGAGACGGCTTCAAGGGAGGTCCATCCCCGTGACAGGAGGTCGAGATGGGATTAAGACACCGCACCCCCATAAGCGTTCTGCGTGAGCAGCGCCGAAATGCTGATCTTCAGGCTGAAGAGGCCCGGGCAGCTTTACCGCGTCGCAAGGAAAGCTCCAGCCGTCGCCCCCCTGAAGGTCCTCATTCTCAGGAGGCAAGTGAGCTTGTGAGTGAAAGAGACCTCGCACTTCTGACGCGACTTAGAGGTAGAATTACCGCACCTAGTGAATTAAACCAAGAAATCCAGCACGACTGCCAGTCTCTCGAAGATGAACTCCGTCGTCTTAGCCAGCTCAATAAGCGGCAAAGCGAAAAATCTGCTAAAGCAGCTGCTTTACCTGCAGAGCTTATCCTTTCGGGTAGACTTTATACGACGCCTGCTCAGGACGATCTTCCCTTTCAGACATTGAAAATCGTTCCGCCCCTAGCTGGGCAGTCGCCTGTCATCCAACGTCTCGATGTTTCTCTCAGTGATCTGTCCTACTATCAAAAGCTTGAGCAGGAGCTCGAGCGCTATGAGCAAGTAAGCAAGGCTCCAGCGCTAGTCGACGCTCAGACTCTGACAGCAGAAGAAGTGCAGAAACTGCGGAATGAGAAACCCACGTCCAAAGAAGAGCGCCTGGAACCCGAGCTGAGTGAAGAAGCAGCGGCTTTCATGCTGCAGATGCTCAAGGACTCAAGCAAAGGGGACGAGACCACTCGCCTTCCCCAAAATTTAGTTCTCAGCCTCCTCGACACCTAAGCGGAGTCGCTTCAACGCGCTTCGCGCCTCCCTCCTAGGCCTCAATTCCATTTCCAGTACGCCTTTTTAGAAGCTTTCCTCTTCAACGCCCAAAGGCCTTGGCTGAGGATTCTCGTCTTGAGCAAAATGGGAGAACAGTCTATCTTTTCCACTCGCAACTATGATCCCGAGGAAGGGCAGGAGACGCAGCTTGAACGATATCGATATAATGACTAAAATCGTGTCCCTTTGCAAAAGGCGGGGCTTCGTCTTTCAAAGTTCAGAAATCTACGGTGGTTTGAAATCCGCGTACGACTACGGTCCTCTGGGCGTAGAATTGAAGCGCAATATAGCTGCCGCCTGGTGGCGAGCGATGGTTTACGAGCGTGACGACATCGTCGGTATCGACGCTTCCATCATCATGCACCCCAAAGTCTGGGAAACATCGGGACATGTCGCCGGATTTTCTGATCCACTGGTCGACTGCCTCAACTGCAAAGAGCGCTTCCGAGGCGACAAGGCACCACGAGCCGAGGTGGGCAGCGAAGTCCAATATTTCAAAGGCGGCAAGTCCTCTGGCGAAAAGCTCAAGGGCAAAGTAGGACCCCGCGCTTACGTCTGTCCCGTCTGCAGTTCACCCGAAATGAGCGAAGAACGGCAGTTCAATGGCATGTTCCGCACCACCCTAGGTCCGGTCGATCCTCTCGATGATTTTTTCCGTGAGATTAAGGGCAAAGACCTGAATGAGCGCGAAATGCGGACTATCTACGAAGAGAGCCTCCGCCGTTCATTGGTCTATCTGCGGCCGGAGACGGCGCAGGCGATGTTCGTACAGTTTTTGAACGTGCTGCAATCGAGCTCGATGAAAGTCCCCTTCGGCATCGCCCAACAGGGTAAATCCTTCCGCAACGAGATCGTAGTCGAGCATTTCATCTTCCGCTCCTGCGAATTCGAACAGATGGAAATGGAGTTCTTCGTGGAGCCGGGCACTCATACCGAGTGGCTCCGCTTCTGGACCGAAGAGCGCATGAGCTGGTACCGCCGCTATGCGAACAGCGCCGAGAGCTTCCGACTGCGCCAGCATGATAAAAACGAACTCGCGCACTATTCTGACGATTGCTACGACGTCGAGTACCTCTATCCCTGGGGCTGGGGTGAACTCGAAGGCATCGCTTCGCGCACCGACTACGATTTGAAACGCCATGCTGCGGCGACCGGAGTTAAGCTCAGCTACTTCGATCAGAACAAGGCGGATCCCGAAAGCGGAAAAGCCGGCTGGCGCTATGTGCCTTATGTGATCGAACCAGCGGCAGGGCTCACGCGTTCGGTCTTGGCCTTTCTAATCGATGCCTACTCCGAAGAACGTGGTACAGATGCCAACGGTCAGGAGAAAGTACGCACGGTTCTCAAGCTGCATCCGATGCTGGCCCCTATCAAAGCCGCTGTTCTGCCTCTCGTGAAGAAAGACGGCCAACCTGAAAAAGCAGCGGCGATCGCCAAAGAACTTCGTCGCGCTGGACTCAACGTCGACTGCGATGAGCAACAGAGCATAGGCAAGCGCTATGCGAAGCACGATGAGATCGGCACTCCTTTCTGCATTACGATCGACCCGCAGACGATGAGCGACGATACCGTTACCGTTCGCTTCCGCGATTCAGCCGAGCAGAAACGCATGTCTATCGCCGCGTGCATCAGCACCGTAGTCGATAGCGTCCGGCATCCAGTATAAAGGGGGACGGACGTGAATAAGAGGCCGCCAGGCAAGAGTCCAAATCGCAACCGTCGTCGGCGGCGTGGAGGCGAAGGTCAGGGTCAGAATCAAGGTCAAGCTCAAGGGCAGGGGCAGCAGCGCCCTGAACCTATAGTCGAGTACGCTCCGAAGCAGCCTAAACCACGCGTTCTTAAAAAGTACACGGTGGCTTTCTACGAGACTTTTGTGCAGGCACGCGAGGATCTGCCTCGCTTGCTAGAGCTGAAGAATGAGTTTGATCAGATCAACATAGTGATAAAAGCTGATGGCAACATGGACGACCCGGAACTGAGCGCGATCGGCAAGGTCTTCGCCGGCGAAGCCTGGACTCTGATTCACAAGCGAAGGGTGGACGATGGTTGGTACAACGAAGCTCGGGAGTAGCCGGTTTGCTTGAGAAAAATATTGAGACTTACTATTTTTCTCTCCTAGCGCTCTATACCCTCTTCGGGTTCTACGGAACTTTGTGGATTTCCGATGAGTTTGATGCGGAGCGTGCGATCTTTTACGCTTTCTTCGCTGTTCCTCTTGCACTCTATGTTTTTGTACGCCGCATCCGCCAGCCCAAATGGTCTGAGGATAGACCCGAGAGCTACTGGTGCGGCGTCGTCCTCATCTTGCTGACCTTTGGCTGGGGAAACTTTCTGCTGATGAATGCGATTTCTAGTCATGAAAAAGCCGTCGTCAACATTACGTTGAACAACGGCGTTTATGCCATGACCCACCAGCGCGGTGGATTCAATTGGCTCTACAAACCTCGCTGGTAATCAATCCGCGAGCGGGAGCAGAAGCAGAGTCTCCGCGGAATCGACCAGACAATCACCCTTCATTTTAACGAAGAGATACCGTCCGCTGATGAAGATTTCGATAGCTTCGCCTCGCTGATAAGAGAGGCGTGCCGCGAGGCGACGATAAGTGGAATAGGGAATTTCTAGCGTACTAATTTCCCTGTGAAGATCAAAGCCAGGTCTTGCCGTTCCGCCGATAGCTATAATACCAGCCGAAGCGCTACCGCTCAAAGATGCCAGACTAAACATGCCGAGCACGAAGCTGGGAGCGAGAGGAATTCTGCGCATACAAAGCGTCCTTATGGTTGCCATCCCAATGATTAATCAAGAGAGCTAGAAGCTAAAACACTATAAAAGAGTCTGTCTCCGAGATAGTCGGGATCCGTGTAAATTTCCACTAGTTTCTTGCGGCACTCCAGCAAAGCGAGACTCGCAGCTTCAACGCCACTGGAATTGAGACGCTCGGAGAAAAGGCCGTAGGTACTTCCCGGCTCGTTAATTCTCTCACGGTCGAACAACTGTATAGCCAAACTCATCTGGTGGAGTACGGCTTCTATGCTGGTGAGACTCATATTGCTGCACTTGGATTGCACGCGTTCGCCGTTGATTTCGATCAGGTCCGCTGCAGTCAGTCGCGTCAGTGAGCGTTCAGCGGCTTCCCCTAACTTTTCCCGTATACGCTGTCTAGTAGTGCCTTTGTTACCAGCTGCCATGTGGAAGATAATAAAATCTTCTTTGGTGAAGGATTCGGCTATACCTGAGACGTTGAGGAGCTGATATCCATTGTCGTCTTGTCGACGGAAGAGAGGAGCGAAATCAGGGAAGTGGCGGCAGAGAAATTCGGTGGCATGCTTCTGATCAAGGATGACCGATACGACTTGCATAACGGTTTCAAGGTTAGGACTGAACTCTGCTTGCATGATACGGCGCAGGGTTGGATAGGAAACGCTACTGAGACGACTCAAAACGCTGAGATTCCCATTGCGCCGCTGGCTCATCCACTGTTCAATTTCTCGCTGGAGTTCTATGACCAAGGTCATGGACAGGTCCTCCGTATCCCCTTCGTACCCTGTCCTCATACTCAAGCTGAACATTCTTTGCAAGCCTTCTTAGCCGAGTAGCAGCTTGCATTTGCTGGCTGAGCTAGGGGCTGCGAAAGGCTTTTTGCTTTGCATGAGCGAGTCTCGAGGTTTAGGCTCAAATTAACGTGAATTTCTAAGACGGAGGCCTACGATGTTACTGTTCTCGCAAACTCGACTCACGGCCATTTCAGCGGATGCCTATCCTGGTCAACCGAGACCGGAAACCCCTCAACCCATCCCGTTGTACCCAAGTCCGGTTCCGTCACCGACTCATCCCGAACCTGAGCCTCCCCTGCCCGATCCTTATCCAGCTCCTATTCCTCAACCACTGATTTGAAAAGGTCCTTCAGGAGGTGCGTTGCAAAACGCACCCCGAACCCGGTGACTTCGGTATCGATATGCGCCAGCCCTCCCGCGTTCTCTGCAGCCGATAGATCGAGGTGAATCCAAGGAATCTCTTTGGGCACAAATTCGGAGAGAAAAAGAGCTGCTTCGATATGGTCGACGCCACCTGTCAGACGGCATTGCTTGATGTCGGCAATATCGGATTTCAAACATTCGGCGAAGTCGGCATCCATAGGGAAAGGCCAGACGCGTTCGCCAGAGGCTCTACCAGCTTCGATGATGCGACTGTGATAAGCGCTGCGATTGCTAAAGGCCCCTGCATAGAGCGTGCTGATAGCTGCCACACAAGCTCCGGTAAGTGTCGCGAAATCCATGATGAGATCGGGCTTCTCCTCGGCCGCCAGATGCAGGGTATCGGCGAGTATCATGCGTCCTTCGGCATCGGTGTGCACGATTTCGATCGTCTTGCCATTTAAAGCGGTGATGACATCGTTTTGTCGATAAGCGGTCGGTCCCGTCGCATTTTCAACTATCGCCAGATAAGCCGTGACGCGAAACGGCCATTTTTCTCGCGCCGCAAGACTGATCAGCGCGAAGGCCAGAGCCGATCCTGCCATATCTCGATGCATGCCCCACATGTACTGTGCAGACTTGAGATTGGTACCACCGGTATCGAAGGTCACGCCCTTACCGACCAGACAAAGGTGTTTTTGAGTCTGGACTTTCGTAGCCGCTCCTTTCTTCTTCGGTGCCGGGTCATAGCTGAGTTTGATAATGCCCGCATCTTCATGGGCGGCACCCTGAGCTACGGCGAGGAATGCGCCCGCTGCCATCGACTCGAGCTTTTTCTGAGAATAGAATTCAAAACCGAGCCCCTCGTCGGCTGCTGCATCCTTGATGATCTTCGTATAACGCTTAGGGGTGAGATCATTGCCCGCTTGCATCACGAGGAAGCGCACCTGGTTGCCAGCGATGGCGCTGAGTTCAGCTGACTTTGCTAGGGCTTCGGCCCGCGCGCTGTTTACGGTCGGTGCCAGAGCGAATTCAACCTGTGGCGAATAGAGCTCTTTTTTCGGGCCGCTCTGGCTTTTGCCTTTCTCTTTATCTTTTTCCTCGCGACCGTATCGTGGAGCCTTGAACAAGAGAGACTGCATCGCTGCGGTCAGAGCGTCGATCAGAAGGAGAGCTCGATCAGCTGGCAGGAAAGAGAGATCGACGAGAATTTTGCGACAGCGAAAATCTTTCAGAGGTTTGAGTATGCTCCGGGCCAGACCGAGGATCTGAAAAGTTTCTTGCTCTGGACCGATGAGTCCAACAGCCCAACGTTGCCGAGGCTGGCGGTCGAAAATCAGGGTCTTACCGGCTTCGGGACTCAGCTCGAGTCGCTGTGCAAATTCGACGATGAGCTCGCGATCATCCTGGGCAAACTGACTTGGAATAAGGTCCGTCCATCTTTTCTGCCCCACGTCCACCTTGAAGAAGAAAATTTGCGCGTCGTAAGTCTCTCTAGTCTCAAGCCCTTGCGTATGGCGCACTTGGAACAAACCTTTTGACATGATAAATCCTTTGCTTTTCATAGGCGCTGTCGCCATCTTGGTCTATACTGCGGTGCGTGCCAACCGATTTCCGAACCGAGGCTCCTCATGGATCGTCCACTCCGCTCGTTACGCAACGAGCTCATGCAAGCCCCCAAACCCAGCAGCGAGGTCGACCTCGGCTGCGCCCTTGAAATCAAGTCTTCTTGCTGCGATGGAATTGGCTTCCGGCTGCAAGCCCAAGGATCTTTGACTCATGCCAGCCTTTGCTCTTGCGTGCAAGAGTGCCAGAGCTGCTTTGGGCAAAATCGGCGTCTCGTCAACGGACAGGCTAAGACCTGTCGCACACCGGCTCCTTCGCGCGTCGTCAATCTCATCAACAATGCCTGTTTACCCGCCCGCTATTGCTCTGCCAAGCTCGATTCTTTCAGCAACTTCAGCGGCAACGGGCGTGAAGTTGTGCAGCGAGTCTGGCACTGGATGCGGGACTTCA
>JBGSTX010000232.1:0-3265 GCA_041736305.1 Oligoflexus sp.
TTGGTAGAGGACATGGGGGAGGGGGAGAGGAAGCTGATAGCTGAGAGTTGGTAGAGGACATGGGGGAGGGGGAGAGGAAGCTGATAGCTGAGAGTTGGTAGAGGGATAACGGATGAGGACTTGTGGCCTCATCCCTTTCACTTATTTATTCTTGGCCCTCATCTTCATTGCTTGATCAATAACAACTTTGCCCTCAGGACTATTCAGCGAGAAACTAAAGTCATCATCATCATACGCAGTACCATTGCTCCTGACAGGAATCGCTTGCCAAACCATCGTCCCGGCATAGTTAGCCTCATTTGCAGCACTAAACATTTTCTCTAACCAGTAGGGACGAGAAGGATGATAGCCCATCCGCTTGTACTTGTTCATCTGCGAAGAACCATCATCACGGAACTCGGAAAACCCGGTCTCTTCCAAAACTATAGGCTTACCCGCAGTATGAGCTAGCGCCGCTCTATCTTTGACTACATTATCAACATACCAAGAATCGAAATCAGTGGTCGGAACCTCAGCATTATCCGGATAAAGGTGAACCGTCGCAAAATCAAGGTTGGGCAAAGACACATTGTACTCGAAGCCAACCCCCTTCAAACCGTTATGCTGCCACGAGTGCTTGGCCACATCTCCTTGCACACGGTAACCTTCCTCACCACTACAGAGCAGATGGTTCTTATCAAGGGATCTAATATATTCAGAGGTATCCCTCAACCAGTTGTAGACCATGATGCCAGGCTTGCCGTTTATCTTGCTTTTGCAGCTTTCGTCGACTTTCCCACTGGTCTCATAGCCATCCTTGGTGTGCGGCTCGTTAGCTAGTTCGATTGCCATAATCGTCGGATCTTCAGAATAAATCCGCCCGTTGACAGTATTTTTGCGACGGAGAATCATCGCCACGTGCTTGCGATAAGCCGAGATGACTTTTTCATTGCAAAAGAATCCGTGCTTTGTTTCGCCTTTATTACCATAAACGTAATTCCACCATTCCATTCCACAATATTCATGCTCGAAGTTCACCAGTGGAAGTATGATTTTGACACCGTTTTTGCGCGCAGCGTCCAGGGCCTTATCCATAGCTACCAGAGCTTCTTCGTTAACTTTGCCGTTCGCGTCTAGCATCGGCTTACTACCGTTATTACTGTAAAAGCCGGGTTGGATTCCGTCCTTCTTCCACTGCTCGGGAGTATCGCACGAGAAACCCCAGAAGCGAACGACAGTGATATTATTTTTTGAATACTGAGAGAATATATCGTTGAGCTCGACTTCGCTGAACTGCTTATCCATTGCTACGCGATAGAAGTTGGTCCCTTGAAAGTAAAACGGCTTGCCGTCGAGCGTGAATTGAGTGCCTTTCGTTTTTACAAAACCTGAACCTGAGTCACTAGCCTTAGTAGACGATTCATTCGAGGTCGTCTTGCAAGCTCCGACAAAGCTTAGGACGCAAGCCAGCAGCAGTTTCTTCGATATAGAAGACGGTCGCATCTTTTCGCTCCTTATAAAATTGTGGATCAATTATTCCATTTTTTCCGGCCAAAAATCCAGCCAAATACACGAAAAAGTTCTGATCCTTAGGGCTGCAAGCAATCGGGGGTCGCATTGATCCAATCGCGCAGAAGAGTGCCCCCAGCTTCATCGAGCTTGAGACTCGCAAGTGGTGGCATCCGAGAATAATCGCTGCGAACTACACGGAGATGCACTATAGACAATTCAGGCTTCAGCGGAACGAACATCTTAGACTCAGGGATTGCTAGATCGTCGAGCTCGGCAGCAATGTTGCAAATTTTCATATCGGCGAAACTACTATGGACGCGCAGATCGAAGCCGGCAGGCTCCTGAGAACCGGGCCGATGGCAGAACGAGCAGTTAGCGTGCAAATAATCTCGTGCCTTTTGGGCGACCGTCCGGTTTGCGTCGCTCATAGAGTAGAGACGCGGATGGTCGCTGAGAGTGAGCGGCAGGCGGTCGACGACTATGCCCCGCTTCTGCCAGTCTAATATCTGGTTGCTCTCAGCACCGGACGCGTCCTTCGTCAGCACATTAATCTGCGGCAATTCGAAACCGAGGGTGTAATTCATAACCTGGCTGTGGCAGCGCATACATTCTCTGCTGCCTGGAAAGGCCCACTGCGTACCTCCCCCGGTGTCGACGGTTTTACCATTCCTGCCGATATACTTCGCATCGGTCCCCTCGGGATTCCACTCGTAGCTGTAGCCGACCCAGGTTTCATCGCTGTGGTGAACCATGAAGCGCGTTTCAATCTTCTTGCCGCCGCGCGTAAACTCTTTGATCAGGAGACTGCCCTTGGGGAATACGGCGAGTCCAGCTGGATTCCAGCTGAGTTTGGTCCCTTCAGGCAAGACCATCCAACGAGCTTTGTCCGAACCGTCCGACCAAAAAGGAAAATTGACCTCATAGGGGATGAGGGACTGACTCGGCTTCCAAGCCGCATCAAAACAAGCGGTTTTCGAGAGCAGATCCGGAATCTGAGATTCCGACTTGCTCCAAGCTCGGCATCCGCCGACCTCCACCTTCGGCTCCGGTACCAAAGGCGGAGCCTGCACGACCTCTGGAATCGGCTCTGAAGTTGGAGGCAAGACAGCTGCTTCGGTATCGGCCGTCGCTTCTTCTGATTTTTTGCAGTTTTTGCACTTGTGACAGGAAGTAGTCCAGAGAACTGTACAGAGACTCAGGAGTGCTAAGAGCTTCATTCCTACCTCTTGACCGAAGTTCGGCCCACCATGTTTGCTTCTATTGTAAGGGAGAGCTGTGCGGCAAAACTTGCCCTAAGGGCGGGGACCCATGCGGGTAATTGTTGATATTGATTATCAGGATTAATATGCTAGTATCCAGTTTCACTCCCTCTTTTAAAAATTTTCCTAGTGGAGGTACGACCATGAAAATGTTGGCACTCATCTCTTTCGTCACCGCGTCTTCAGCTTTTGGACGTGACGCGCCGCCTTTTATCCAGCAAATGGCTGGGTGTTTTTCGGTGACCTACAATTTTGTTGAAAACGGCGTGAGCGATGAATTCTTTGCTCCAGTTTTGGAGAAAACCGAGCTGAGCGTCGAAGGGGACCTCCTTAAGCTCAATCGTTCATTGATTCTCGGAACTCTGGTCCAGCCTCACTGGCGAGAAGAATGGCAAGAGATCAACGCCGCGGATAATATCTGGGAGCAGACGGTCTATGGGCCCTTCGGAGATTTGCGCTATAAATGCAGTGGTGCCATGGTCGAAGGAAGCTGGCGCTGCGAAGCCCTGAAAGCC
>JBGSTX010000237.1:0-2750 GCA_041736305.1 Oligoflexus sp.
GCGATTTCATGACAAGCCATCTTGAATATCCTTATTTAGAGGAGGCTATCGACCTTAGCGGCGAGCAGCCTATCTTTGAGGAGGTGTTGGTCGACCAAAGCTTCGGCACTGGCGACGTCCATATCTCTATACCAGACTCCATCGGGATATACCGCGAGAGTTGGACCTTCACCGCAGCGACCGAGGCAGCTGGTTCGGGTCACTCTGATTTCCTTATGACGCCCCGCTTTCCTGAGAGCTCTTTGCAAAGTAAGGGCAATCTCGACCGAGCCACGTTTAGCGCAGTCGCTATTGGTACAGACTAAAACATGCTTAGTCAGCTTCGCGTGAGCATGTTGATGGGGCATAGCCTGTTGATGCGTGAACTGGTGGCGTACACTCCAGAGTAAACTCTTCAAACCACCAACTTGGGACTGCAGTTTACCCAGGGGCACTCGATAGCTGCAGCTGACGCAGGGTAGCGCCATCTTCTCTCCCGAGCGAGCTTCCTCGATGCGTTCTTCCAGTACATCTGAAAGCACACGATGCGGCCCAAAAGGACTGAGGGAGTGAATAGCGACGTAGGGATAGCGGGTCTGAAATTCAGCGAGCTTCTGAGCAAGTCTGTGAACGAGTGTTCCCTGGAACAGGAAATAAGGCAGCATCAGAACCCCCTTGGGCCGCTGACGAGCGATCAGATTGAGAGCCTCCTCGACTGAGGGCCAGGTGATGCCTATGAAGGCAGGCACCATATTTTTGATGCCGCTAGCTTCGGCAATGAGCCTCGCTAGCTTGTAGAAGGTACTATTGGCGTCGACATCGCTCGAACCCCTTCCCACGCAGAGCAGCACCCAATCCTGACGTTCGCTCTCAGGGATGCTGATGACAGCTGCTTGCTCAGCCCAGAAGCTGACGAGCAAATCATGAATCCCGAGCGGTTGAGCAGCTGTCACCTTGAGTTGAGGGTAATCCTGCTGAAGCGCAGCGATAGCCAGAGGTATATCATTTTTTACATGAGCGGCTGGGAGGAGGCAGAGAGGTGCTACGACGATCTCATCACATAGCTCCGCTTCTTCCCGCAGCACATCACCGAGGAAGGGCGAAACGAGTTCAAGAAATGCCGCTCGGACCCGCCGTTCCGGATAGAGGGTCTGATGGAGATCCAGCCATTGATCAAAGGCTCGATTCGCTTCATCGTCGCGGCTTCCATGCCCCACGATCACAGTTACACTGCGCGTAGGCACTAAAGTAGCTCACAAAAATATAGTCTATACACAGTGAAATCCTACAGCTTGTTCGACACTGATTTAGTCTAGGGGTAAAGCTGTGTCAAATGCTTTTGGTCACTGTGGATGTGGCTCAGGCCTTAAAGGCCCATACCAGGTAGACCAGAGCAATGCCGCTGACGATGGCCGTCACAAGGTTTTCAAGACTCTCGTAGTCATCTGGGTTCTGCGCTTGCATCTTGGCTGCCGGGATACCAATCCCGTACGCTATAACCCCCATGATCAACGAGAAAGAAAGGGCAAAGGCGGCGTGTGAGCTAAAGCTTCCTTGGGGAATTTGTGAAGACACTTCATAGCCTTGAATGAGGCCACTTCCTAAAATGAGGGCTGTGCTCCAACGAACAAACCTATTCCCGGTCCACTGCAAAGCGAGCATGGCAATAACGCTGAGGGCTACGGCGAATGTCAAAATAGGTAGAAGCAGAGGGAAAGGCTCGGGTCCAAGGTAAAATGCGAGCAGACAAGCTAGAAAAGCTAAGACGCAAAAGCCAAGGGGATCAAAGCGCCGCCGACTTACCGACAAGGCATAAGGGCCAGCCAAGGCGATGAAGCCAAGATATTTCAGCGTGAGAAAAGGCTCTTTGATACCAGCTATGATGGCTTGATCGCTACTGAGCGGAATAGTCAGGCTTTGAGGGTCTTTGGTACAGCCGTACTGCAGCAAAAAGAACGCAAAGACCGTCAGGTTCAAGACGCTTCGCTTGGGCTCTAGTTCAGAGGGAAGCTGGGGTAGATTAGCAGCGGCAGCGTCTGAATGCAGGCCCATAGGGAACGGCTCCTCTTTGGTGGCAACACGGCATGGAAGGCACGATTACTGACTGTCTCACAGATGTCTGGCGATAGTCCCAAGAAAAACATCCCACTCAGTTTCCGCGTCCCAAACGAGCTCAGCATCGACTTTTCTAAACCAAGTTTCCTGACGCTTAGCATATTGCCGCGTGGCGATGACGATCGCCTCTTCGAGCTGAGCCGAGGAGCAGTTTTCTACCAAAGCCTGAGCAACTTCCGCGTAACCAATACTCTGCATGGGCTTGCAGCTCACCGCCACACCGCGATCAAGGAGAGCTTTTACTTCTTGAATGAAGCCCGTTTCCAGCATCAGGCGCGTTCGCTCGGCAATGCGCCGATGCAGTTCGGCCCGGGGGCAGGCCACTTTGATAACGAAGGCCTCTGTTCTTTTATTCGAGACAGGTGCGAGATCGGAGAGAGGGTGTCCTAAAATTGTCGCGATTTCGAGGGCTCTTTGGAGCCGAAAGCGATCGTTCGGATGCAATGCTACGGCGCGGACGGGATCTACTTGTAAAAGTCTTTCGCGCAGCTCGGCGGCAGAGAGGGTAGCCAGCGAGGTTCGCAGCGCTTCATCCTTCGGCAAATCGTGCCATTGCTCCTGCCAGAGAGCGCGCAGATAGAGTCCAGTGCCACCGACTAAAATCGGGAGCTTTCCTCTTTGCCTCACTTCGCCGATAGCGGTTCGCGCTGCTTCTG
>JBGSTX010000247.1:0-3363 GCA_041736305.1 Oligoflexus sp.
ATTCGATACCCGTTCAGAGAAGGCAGTTTTCATGAGTTATGCGCTTCAGTTTCGGAATCGTCTTTGTCTTTACCGCAAGTTTATTTTTCTGTTCGCTCTCCTCCTTGTGAGCTCACTAAGTGTCTCGAAACAATCGTGGGCTCAGGTCACAACAGCCAGCTTGAGGGGTGTGGTTCTCGATAGTAATGGAGTGCGCCTCAAAGGCGTGACTATTCAGGTCGAGCATCCTGCGAGTCAGACTCGCAAGACGAGCGAAACCAATAACGAGGGTGAATTCGCTTTCAACGGTCTGCGAGTCGGCGGACCCTATCTCCTCAAAGCTGCGAAGAGTGGCTATGCCGAAGCGCGTCAAGATGATATTAATCTTTCTGCTGGCAGTAATGACCCGGTGTCATTGAGGCTTGGTGGGACTGAAGTTATCCAGGTTACCGCCAATCGGGCGCCTGCTCCGGTATCCAGCAAGAAGTACTTCGGAGCAAACGATATCAAGAACGCCCCCTCAGCGAGTGGCGATCCCAAAGATATCGTGCGCGCATCCCCCGATGTTTACGTCGACGGCAAGTCGATGAGCATCGGCGGTGCTAACAATCGTTTCAACAGCATCACGATCGATGGTATCCGTCAGGACGATGATTTTGGTCTCAATGGTAACGGCTACCCCACCCAACGGAGTCCGATCTCTCTTCAGTCAGTTGCTGAGATCACGGTCGAGAGATCTCCCTTCGACGTTCGCTTCGGCAACTTCCTCGGCGGCAACGTCAACGTAGTGACCAAGTCGGGGACCAATGAGTTCGAAGGCTCTGTCTCTACTACCTACTCAAGCCAAATCCTCTCGGGAACAAAAACGAAAGATCAGACTTTTAAGAAAGACTTTTTGGAAAATCGCCTTGGTTTCACCTTGGGTGGACCGATCATCGAAGACAAGCTTCATTTCTTTCTCAGCGCTGAAGGGCTCAAAGCTTCGGTTCCCAATGTCGTGGGCCCGGCTGGATCAGGTGAAGCCTCGGAAGTCGATAAAGTTACAGCAACAGATCTGGCCCGCGCTCAAGACATTGCTGCCAACGTTTATGGATTCGACGCAGGAACGGCAGGCGAGACTTTGAAAGAGGACGACCTCAAGCTCCTCGCTAAACTCGACTGGACGATCAACGACGAGCATCGTCTCGAAGCAAAATACCAGCGATCCACCGGATCTTCGATCAATGCCGGCAACGCCGATGATACACGACTCCCTCTGACATCAAACTGGTACAAGAAACGAGACACCCTCGATACCTACTCCCTCCGCCTCTTCTCCGACTGGAGCAACCAGCTCTCTTCTAAAGTCGAAGTCAGTTACAAGGAAGTAGTCACCGAGCAGGATCCGTTGAAAGGCAACGACTTCATGTCCGCTGAAATTACCACAGCCGACAAGGGTCGTATCTTCCTGGGCCCAGATCAAAACCGTCATACCAATGAACTCAATAACCAAAGTCTCCACGCTGGCGGCGAGTTGAACTATCTCCTCGGCGACCATCAGATCACAGGTGGTTATGAAAAAGATACTACCGACGTTTTCAATCTCTTCATTCCAGGATCTAATGGTGTAGCCAAGTACTCCTCGCTCGACGATTTCGCGGCCCGGAGGCCTAACTCCTTGAGTTACACCAACTCGGTCACTGGCAATCCGCGCGATGCAGCCGCTAATTTCACTTACGGGGTGAATTCTGTTTACCTCCAGGACGAGCTTCATATCAACTCACAGTGGACCACTCGCTTCGGCGTGAGAGGGGAATTCTACGAGGCCAGTAAGACGATTGCGCGCAACGAAAACTTTGTCTCGCGCCATGGTTTCGATAATACCTCGACTGTCGACGGTAAGCAGGTGATGCTACCCCGCTTTGGACTGAGCTATAAACCAAATGAGAAGAACAGCTTCCGCAGTGGTGTCGGCCTCTATGCCGGCGGCACACCAAACGTGTGGTTGTCGAACTCTTATACCAACACCGGCGTCGCTATCGACTCAGAGACGGTTAATGCTGCCGAAGGTTTTGATGGCCGCAATGTTCCCGAGGATATCAGAAACCGTCTGCAGGCAGGTGACGGTAATGTCGATGCTCTCGACCCTGATTTCAAAATTCCTCAGACTTTGAAGTTCTCTCTCGGTTCTAATCACCGCTTCGACATTCCCTACGTGGCTGAGAATGTGACCCTGGATCTCGACTACACCTACAGCCGCGTGCGCCAAGGCCTGCTATGGAAAGATCTCCGTCGCAATCTTGCGAGCATCCCCAACAATCAGCCCACAGCCGTGGGCCCTGATGGACGAGATCTCTACGATACAGACGGTTCTACGGCGAGCGATCCGAATGACTTTAATCTCAACCGCGGCTACGACCTCCTTCTCACCAATACAGACAAGGGCTACGGCCATACAGCTAGTGCCTCGCTGAGCAAAAACTTCAAAAACGGTCTGAGCCTCACGACCGGCTACGCATGGCAGCGCATCTTCGAAGTCAATCCGGGTAACAGCTCAACCTCGAGCAGCAACTATAGCCAGTTGGCTATCAACAAAGATCCCAACGATCCTGAGCTGACTCGCTCGACCTTTGAGAGAACCCATCGTTTCCTCATCTCCGCGGGTTACGAAAAAGACTTTTTCGAGAGACTTGGTACTTCCTTCAACCTCTTCTTTGAACGTCGGTCGGGCCAGCCTTACTCCTACACTTTCGGTGGCGATGCAGATAACGCCGGTAGCCTCTTCGGTGAAGCGCGTGAGCTGGCCGGTCGCAACCGTATGCTTTTCTACGTTCCTAAAGGTGATGGCAGCGATGTGATCCTCGATGGGATCGATGAAGAGCAGTTCAATCGCTTCCTGAAAAAGAACAAGCTCGATAAGTATCGTGGCCGCATCGCTCCTCGCAATGCTTTCACCAGCGATTGGCTAGAGTTGGTTGATGCTCGTATCACCCAGGAGTTGCCGACCTACAGCAGCTCGAAGAAAGCACGTCTGGTGCTCGACATCAAAAATCTGCCGAACTTTCTCAATAAAAATTGGGGCCAGGCGAAGCAGGCTGACTTCCCCTATATGACCCGTGTGGTGGACGTCAAGTACGATGCGGCGTCTGGTCGCTATCGTTACAGTAACTTCAATCAGCAAGAAGCTCAAAAGGTGAGACTCGACGAGTCGATCTGGAAGCTTCAGCTAGCCGCTGTTTACGAATTTTAAGTCTAGGCGGGCCGCTCGGCCCCTCCGCTGTTCACAAACGAAAAACGCCGGATAAAATCCGGCGCTTCTATTCTAGGATGAGCCCTTCCATTGGACGGGCTCAATTCATTTTTGATTAATAATCCCGACCACCGCGTCCACCGCCGCCGCCGCCG